>NZ_JBQCWY010000003.1:0-45221 GCF_051956955.1 Neisseria sp. P0021.S005
ATTGACCGGCATCCATGAAGGATGGTTTTCAAGCAGGATAAATTGTCCGTCCATGCCGTTGATATGACGGAATAGGGTGGTTCGGCCATTGTGTAAACGCATAAGCCCGATTGTATGCCCAAGTCGGCAAACCGTCTAGAAACCTGTTTCTTTCCATTGGGACGATGGCTAATGGTGATATTATTAATTTTGACATAAAACAGTTTCGGCTTAAAAAAGACTGGATAAAACGCCCGTGTTTGTTATAATGAAGCTAAAGATTAATTCGTCCTAGTTTTTGGCAGCAGTACTTTTTTATTTAATTAACAAGAGAGGAAAACAAAATGTTTCCAGAATATCGCGATCTGATTTCTAAACTGAAACAAGAGGATGCACACTTTGCCCGTTTGTTTGAGGAGCACAACGAGCTGGACGATAAAATTACCGGTTTGGTGAATAACGTGGTAACCAGCGGCGCCGAAGAAATCGAGGAGCTGAAAAAAGCCAAACTCAAACTCAAAGACGAATTGTATGCCCTTTTGCAAAAAGCAGCAGGCAAATAATTAAAATTTGAATAAGGCCGTCTGAACGGTATGATGGAAATCTCAGATTCCCTTTCATGCCGGTTTAGACGGCCTTTTTAATTATTAGGCATTTGGTTATTTTTATTGGCTTAATTTAACGAATAATTGTAAATCACTCTTAATTGCATTGAAAACTCTGTTAAGTTTATTTAAAATCTCGAATAATTTTTATTTTGATTTTTAACAAACAAAGTTAAAGAGAAACGATGCAATGAAAACATTCACACTCGCCATTTTGCCTTTGGCGTTAATTAGTGCATTCTCACACGCAGCTGAAGAGAAAGCAGTTGAGCAGGCTGAAGTCGATACCGTTTACGTTACTGCCGAGAAGCAGTTGCAGCAATCGCTCGGCGTATCGCGTATTTCGAAAGACGACATTGACAAGCGTCCGGCCGTCAACGATATTTCCGAATTTGTCCGCACCATGCCGGGCGTCAACCTGACCGGCAATACAGCGACGGGTCAGCGTGGCAACAAACGCCAAATCGACTTGCGCGGTATGGGCCCTGAAAACACATTGATTCTGATTGACGGCAAGCCTGTGAACTCGCGCCAATCCGAGCGTATCAGTATGCGCGGCGAACGCAATACGCGCGGCGACAGCAACTGGGTGCCGGTTGAAGAAATTGAATCCATCACCGTTTTGCGCGGTCCGGCGGCAACGCGTTATGGCTCGGGTGCGATGGGCGGCGTGGTCAACATTGTCACCAAAAAAGTACCGAAAGAATTCAAAGGATCAGTGAACTATTACACTAACCAGCCGCAAGACAGCAAGGAAGGGGCAACCAACCGTGTCGGCTTCAACCTTGGCGGGCCGATTATCCAAGACGTATTGGGCTTCCGTATCTACGGCAATTTCAACAAAACCGATGCCGATTCCACAGACATTAACCGCGATTCTATCACCACTGTTACTACGAAAAACGGCCCGATACGGGAACGCGGACGTGTCGTTGTGCCTGCCGGACAAACCCGCACTGTTACCAACACCACCTATGGAGCGGCAGGGGTGGAAGGTGTGAAGAATAAAGACATAGCCGGCCGCCTACAATGGAAAATCAGTCCGTCACAAACCCTGATTTTAGACAGCAGCTACAGCCGTCAGGGCAATATCTACAACGGCGATTCGCAAAATTCCAATGCTGCCAATACACGGACCGTCATTACAGATACTGCCACAGGCGTGGTGATTTCCGACACCGATTCGACCCTGCGCGAAATTTACCGGAGCGGCATTAAGGAAACCGCTCGCCTCTACCGTTCCTCCTACGCCCTGACCCATGACGGCGCGTGGGACTGGGGCGACACCAAAAACGTATTGAGCTACGAACGCACCACCAACAGCCACCTGCCCGAAGGTTTGGCAGGCGGGCCTGAGGGCAGCTATGTCGGCACGGAATACGTCCAAAGCCGTCTGAAAAACCTGCGTTTCAGCAGCGAGGCCAACATACCGTTCAAACTCGGCGTAGAAAACGTACTGACCGTCGGTGCGGAATTTACCGACAGCAAACTGGACGATCCCTCATCCAACCGCCAAGGCTTTACCGACCAAGGCCAAACATCGACCTTCCCGGGCGTTTCCGCCATACGTGGCGGCAAAACATCGCAGCAGAACAAGGCAATCTATGTCGAAGACAATATTTCGCTGACCCCGTCCACCAAACTGATACCGTCCCTGCGCTACGACCACAACAGCAAAAGCGGCGGCAACTGGAGTCCCGCGCTCAACTTCTCCCAGCAGATCGGCGCAAACTGGCTGGTCAAAGGCGGCATCGCGCGCGCCTACAAAGCCCCCAACCTGTACCAAAGCAACCCCGAATTCATCCTGTACACGCGCGGTAACGGCTGCCCCGTGGAATTGGGCAGCGACCCACACTGCTACTTTATGGGCAATGCCAACCTAAAACCCGAAACCAGCGTCAATAAGGAAATCGGCATCGAATTCGAAAAAAACGGCTGGCAGGCCTCGGCAACCTACTTCCACAATGCCTACCGCAACAAAATCATCACCGGCACGGAAATCATAGCCCGCAGCAGCACCAGCTCAGGCATCCTCTACCAATGGGACAACTCACCGAGGGCGACTGTTTCCGGCCTGGAGGGCAACCTCGTCATCCCCCTGCACAACACGCTGAAATGGAGCAACAACTTCACCTACATGCAGAAATCGGAAGACTACAAAGGCAACCCCCTGTCGCTGATTCCGAAGTTCACTATCAACAGCACGCTGGCCTGGACGCCGAACGAACGCTTTGACGCCAACCTGACCTTCACCCAATACGGCCGCACCAAACCGCGTTCGGTCGCCATCAACAACATCGAACAAAGCGGCAGCGGCGGCAGCGGAGAAACCCTGGCTTCAGCCCGCAACCAAACCGTTTTGGGCGGATACAGCATCTGGGGCATCAACGCCGGTTACAACTGGAACAAACGCGTGGCCGTGCGCGGCGGCATCAGCAATCTGTTCGACAAAAAACTGTACCGCACCGGCAACGGCGCGCAGACCTACAACGAGCATGGCCGTGCCTTCTACGGCAGTTTGAAAGTATCGTTTTAAGTAGAAGCGTATTAAATCAGGCCGTCTGAAACGGTGTGAAATGAAATCTAGGATTTCTGACACATGGTTTCAGACGGCCTTCTGATTTTAAATTTAGAAGTATTTGTTGTTACGGAATTTGCTTCTCTTTTTGGAAAAGTAAAAGGGCGGTTTTGCCGCCCTGAGAATACAAACTACTTATTCGACCCAAGTCACCATTTCATCAATCGGCTTGCGTGATTTTTTAGTGATTTCTTTGGCGCGATAGCCGAATGTTGCCGCTACGGATACGCCCCATTCGTTGGCATCAAACAGGCCTTCTGCTGCCAATACTTCGTTCATTTTGTCGTAGTTGAAGCCTTCGATTGGGCAGGAATCGATGCCGATGGCCGCTGCACCTGTAAGCATATTGGCCAAAGCAATATAGGTCTGCTTGCCGCTCCAGTCAAAGAGTGCGCGTTGGTCGTCGGCAATTTTAATGTCGGTTTCTTGGAAGCTTTTGTATCTTGCCAATGCTTTTTCCAGTTGCTCTCCTTGCAGGCCCCTGCGTTCGGCAACACTGCGGAAGAACGGGGTATCGTAACGGGCATTTTTCTTGGCAAGGATAATCACCAGATGGCTGCAGTCATCCAGTTGCGATTGCATCCCCCAGCTGAAAGGCTTGATTTTCTCACACAGGGCTTTGTTTTGAATCACCAAGAATTTCCATGGCTCGGAGCCGACGGAGCTTGGGGAGAGGCGGGCAAATTCTAGAATCGCTGCAAAATCTTCTTGGCTGATTTTTTTGTTGGGATCGTAATAACGGGTGGAGCAGCGATTTTCGAATACTTGCAGCATTTGTTCGCGTGTAATTTGATTCATCTGGTTTTCCTAATAAATGAAGATGTTATTCCAATATCCGGTTCCTTTTGAGGCATCATTACCGGCATAACCTTAAGGAGGAAACAGGCTGGGGCAACACCATGTTAAATCAAACCTGACGGTCAGGCTATCTTTTAATTCTGAATTTCGCAAAAAAAATTCGATAAATATCAATATCAATACGAAAAGGCCGTCTGAAACTTTAAACGTTAAAGTTTCAGACGGCCTTTGATTTCAAATCCTAATTACAGATGAGGATTAATCAGGTTTTCTGGAGAGAGGATGCGGTTGAGCTCTTCTTCGCTCAACAGGCCGCGCTCCAGTACGACTTCGCGCACGCCTTTGCCGGTTTGGGCGCAGATTTTTCCGACCAAGTCGCCATTGCGGTGGCCGATGTATGGGTTCAGATAAGTGACCAAACCGATGGAGTTGAAGACGTAGTGTTCGCAGATTTCGCGGTTGACCGTAATGCCTTTGACGCATTTGTCGGACAGGTTGACCGCGGCATTGCCCAAGAGGGAAATAGTTTCAAACATACATTGGGCGATGACCGGCTCCATAACGTTCAGCTGCAACTGACCTGCTTCGGCTGCGAAAGTGATGGTGGTGTCGTTGCCGATGACTTTGAAGCAGACTTGGTTGACGACTTCGGGAATCACGGGATTGACTTTGGCAGGCATAATGGAAGAACCGGCCTGCAATTCAGGCAGGTTGATTTCTTTCAAACCAGCGCGCGGACCGGAAGAGAGCAGGCGCAAGTCGTTACAGATTTTAGACAGTTTGACGGCTGTGCGTTTCAATGCGCCGTGTACCATCACATATGCGCCGCAGTCGGAGGTCGCTTCGATCAGGTTTTCAGTCAGTTTGCAAGGCAGGCCGCTGACTTCGGAGAGTTTCTCAACAACCAAAGCCGCATAGCCTTTAGGCGTATTCACGCCGGTACCGATGGCTGTGGCGCCGAGGTTGACTTCAAGCAGTAGGGAGCGGGTACGGTCGAGGTTGAGGATTTCTTCTTCCAACAACACTTGGAAAGATTGAAACTCTTGTCCGGCAGTCATCGGCACGGCATCTTGAAGCTGGGTGCGGCCCATTTTCAAAACATCTTTAAACTCTTCGGCTTTTGCGGCAAAAGAGTTTTTCAAGATGGCCAGTTTGTCGAGCAATTCGCCGATGCTGTAATACACGGCAAGGCGGAAGCCGGTAGGGTAGGCGTCGTTGGTGGATTGGCTGGCGTTAACATGGTCCATCGGATTGACGATGTCGTAGTGGCCTTTTTCGTGACCCAAGACTTCTAATGCGAGGTTGGCAATGACTTCGTTGGTATTCATGTTGACCGAAGTACCGGCGCCGCCTTGATAAACGTCGGACGGGAATTGGTCGAGGCAGCGGCCTTTGACCAATACTTCATCGCAGGCTTTTTCGATGGCGGCCGCGATTTCCGGCTTGATGGCACCCAATGCGCCGTTGGCTTGCGCGGTGGCTTTTTTAACCATGACCATGCTGCGGACAAATTGCGGTACGTCGGAAATTTTTTGCGTGGAAATTTTAAAGTTTTCAATGGCGCGCAAAGTATGGATGCCCCAATATACTTCAGCAGGGATCTCGCGGTCGCCCAATAAATCGTGTTCGATTCGTACAGTCATTTCTCTTACCTTCTCGTATAGTTGTGTTGGTGTGCGTTATGCGTTTGGAACATTAGCCCAGTTTGGCAAGATTGTCCAGTCGGTAAGGCTTAATCGTCAGGGTGAAGGCGCGCTGCTTCGCGTTCCTTGGCAACCGTATCTTTGTCTTTCAGCTTCGCACCCAGGCCCAACATTTTTTCATATTCGGATTGTGGCGTTCCGTCATCCTGCATACCGAACGCGCTGGCGTTGACCCAGAGGGCGAGCAGGGAAACGATAATGGCGAAAAAGCTGACGATATACCAAAACATTTTTTTCTTCCTTGTGTGTCTGCGTGTGCAGATTGTTGTGGTTTGTAAAGATGTGAATGTAGCACAAACGCGGTTGGGTTTAAATTCTTCTCCCGCATCCTTTCATTGATTTACCTGTAATTGTTTAGAAAGGAAAAGGCCGTCTGAAAAGTAAGACTTTTCAGACGGCCTTGGGGGCTTTGTCGGGAAGATTAGCCGCCGCATGCGCCGCAGCAACCGCCTTCGCCATGACCGCCGCGTTTTTCTTCGTTGTTGATAACGGGCAGCTCGGTTTCTTCGGTTTGCTCTTTTTTATCTTCAGGCAAATCGTTTACTTTGATTTTGTTTTCTTCGGCCATGATACATCCTTTCAATGGATTGAGGAGTGGAAAGATTCATAAAGATAGCATCTTTAAACGAATAAACCAAGCAGCACAAAACTGCCTTGTGATAATGCCATGACTTGGAACAATAAATTTGCTTGTAAAAGCGTTAAGGCCGTCTGAAAAAATCCAAAGAGGAGTGTTGGTTTTATGGTTTGAAATGGCAGCAGAAAGATTTAAGAATGCTTGATTTGAAGGGATAAACTGACATTGATTTCAAAAAACAATACAATGTTATCATCATCTGGAAACAGCCAATTTATCGGAGCATATATGTATTCACACCACAGCGAACGCCATTTCAGCGACCGCAACAACTGGCTTCGGGCAAGCGTATTGGGTGCCAATGACGGCCTGATTTCCACTGCCTCGCTGTTGACGGGCGTAGCCGCTGCCGCGCCTGATTTCCAAACCCTGCTGTTGACGGGCGTTTCGGCGCTTATCGGGGGCGCAGTATCAATGGCGGCGGGGGAGTACGTTTCTGTGTCCAGCCAATCGGATACGGAAAAAGCCGATTTACACAAAGAGCGTTTTGAGTTGGCAAATAATCCTGATGCGGAGTTGGAAGAGCTGACGGAAATTTACCGCCTCCGCGGTTTGTCCGATGCGCTTGCCGCAGAGGTGGCCAAAGCCTTGATGGAACACGATGCGCTCGCCGCCCACGCGCGTGACGAAATCGGCATTACCGAAGCTTCTTCCGCCCGTCCCATGCAGGCTGCGCTGGCTTCTGCCGCTTCATTTTGTGCCGGCGCGATTTTGCCGTTACTGGTCGCATTGACAGCTTCTAGCGCCATTGTTCCGGCCTTGGCAGTTTCCACTTTGTGCGGACTGGCAGGACTAGGCTATGTCTCCGCCAAACTCGGTGGCGCGCCTGTTGTTCCCGCCGTTTTGCGCGTGTGCCTATGGGGCGTTGCGGCATTGGTGATAACCGGATTTATTGGAAAACTGGCCGGCGTGGCCGTCTGAATGTAAGGGCTTATATTCTTTTAAACCTGTATCCAGTAAAATTGAAAATCTATTTGATCGCTAAAGGCCGTCTGAAAATTTTTCAGACGGCCTATGGTGCTTGTATTTACTTACTTACAAACTGTTTTGTCATGACCTATCCGATTCCCAAACCTCGTGAAAAATCCCGTTGGCTCAATCTGTCTCAAGGCTCGCTGCCCTTGGCTTTGGCGCGTTATCTGCCGCATAAGCAGCTCAAGGTTGTCTTGACCCAAGATGCGGAACAGGCGCTACGCCTTCAGACGGCCTGGCTGTTTTTCCGTCCGCACGATACGGCGGTATTCCTGCCGGACTGGGAAACGCTGCCTTACGAGCGTTTTTCACCGCATCAGGATTTGGTGTCGGAGCGCTTGTCAGCATTGTGGCAGATTAAAAGCGGCACTGCGGATGTGTTGTTCGTACCGGTTGCCACGGCGATGCAGAAGCTGCCACCCGTGCCGTTTCTGGCAGGGCGTACGTTTTGGCTGAAAACAGGGCAGACTTTGGATATAGGCCGTCTGAAAAGTGATTTGGTGGATGCAGGTTATAACCATGTTTCCCATGTTGTCGCGGCAGGCGAGTTTGCCGTGCGCGGCGGTATAGTCGATTTGTTCCCGATGGGCAGCGAAATACCGTACCGCATCGATTTGTTTGACGATGAAATCGACAGCATTAAAACCTTCGATACTGAAACGCAACGCACCATTTCCCCCGTTTCCGAAATCCGCCTGCTACCGGCGCACGAGTTTCCCACCGACAGCGAGGCGCAAAAGATTTTCCGCAGCCGCTTTCGTGAGGAAGTCGATGGCAATCCGAACGATGCCGCTGTGTACAAAGCCGTCAGCAACGGCCACTTCGGCGCGGGCGTGGAATATTATCTGCCGCTGTTTTTTGAAAACGAGCTGGAAACGCTGTTTGACTATATCGGCGAAGATGCGCTGTTTGTCTCTTTGGGCGATGTTCATGCCGAGGCAAACCGTTTTTGGAGCGACGTCAAATCGCGTTACGCCATGGCACAGGGCGATGAAACATATCCGCCTTTGCTTCCACAGCATTTGTATCTCTCTTCTGATGTCTTTGCAGGCCATCTGAAAAACTACGGACAAGTGCTGCCCGATGTTTCCGGCAAGGAACACACCCTGCCCGACCTTGCCGTCAACCGCCAATCCGACGAGCCGTTGCAGGCATTGAAGGATTTTCAGACGGCCTTTGAAGGACGGATTTTGCTGTGTGCCGAAAGTCTGGGACGGCGCGAAACCATGCTCGGTTTCTTGCAGCAAAACGGCTTAAAAGTCAAAAGTGTATCCGACTGGCAGGGCTTTTTGTCGGCACATGAGCCGCTGATGATTACAGTGGCGCCGTTGGCTTACGGGTTTAAATTAGAAGATCAAAACATCGCGGTCATTACCGAATCCGATCTTTATCAATATGTTGCCCGCTCACGCAAACATCATCGTAAGAAACACGCCGCCGTTTCAGACGGCCTGTTGCGCGACCTTGCCGAAATCAATATCGGCGATCCTGTTGTACACGAAGAACACGGCATCGGGCGCTATATGGGCTTGGTCACAATGGACTTGGGCGATGAAACCAACGAAATGATGTTGCTCGAATACGCGGGCGAAGCGCAGCTTTATGTGCCTGTTTCGCAGCTGCATTTAATCAGCCGCTACTCCGGTCAGGCGCATGAAAACGTTACTTTGCACAAGCTCGGCAGCGGCGCGTGGAACAAAGCAAAACGCAAAGCTGCCGAAAAAGCGCGCGATACCGCCGCCGAGTTGCTCAATCTCTACGCCCAACGCGCTGCCCAATCGGGATACAAGTTTGAAATCAACGAGATGGACTATCAGGCGTTTGCCGACGGTTTCGGCTATGAAGAAACCGAAGACCAGGCCGCCGCCATTGCCGCCGTGATTAAAGATTTGACGCAGGCGAAACCTATGGATCGCCTCGTGTGCGGCGATGTCGGCTTCGGCAAAACCGAGGTCGCCCTGCGCGCCGCGTTTGTGGCGGTAATGGGCGGCAAACAGGTCGCCGTACTTGCCCCGACCACGCTTCTGGTCGAGCAGCACGCGCAAAACTTCGCCGACCGCTTCGCCGATTTCCCCGTGAAAGTCGCCAGCCTTTCGCGTTTCAACAACAGCAAAGCCACCAAAGCCGCGCTGGAAGGCATGGCGGACGGTACGGTCGATATCGTTATCGGCACGCACAAATTGGTGCAGGACGACATCAAATTCAAAAATTTAGGTTTAGTGATTATCGATGAAGAACACCGCTTCGGCGTGCGCCAAAAAGAGCAGCTCAAACGCCTGCGCGCCAATGTCGATATCCTCACCATGACCGCCACGCCAATTCCGCGCACCCTCAGCATGGCGCTCGAAGGTCTGCGCGACTTCTCGCTGATTACCACCGCACCCAGCCGCCGCCTCGCCGTCAAAACCTTTGTCAAACCCTTCAGCGAAGGCAGCGTGCGCGAAGCCGTGTTGCGCGAACTCAAACGCGGAGGACAAGTGTTTTTCCTGCACAACGAAGTGGATACCATCGAAAACATGCGCGAGCGGCTGGAAACCCTGCTACCCGAAGCCCGCATCGGCGTGGCGCACGGACAACTGCGCGAGCGCGAGCTGGAGCAAGTCATGCGCGACTTTTTGCAGCAAAGATTCAACGTGTTACTCTGTTCCACCATCATCGAAACCGGTATCGACATCCCCAACGCCAACACCATCATCATCAACCGCGCCGATAAATTCGGGCTGGCGCAACTGCATCAGCTTCGCGGGCGCGTCGGCCGCAGCCATCACCAAGCCTACGCCTACCTGCTCACGCCCGAATACATCACCAAAGACGCAGAAAAACGCCTCGACGCCATCGCGGCGGCAGACGAACTCGGCGCAGGTTTCACCCTCGCCATGCAGGATTTGGAAATCCGCGGCGCCGGCGAAATCCTCGGCGAAGGGCAGTCCGGCGAAATGATACAGGTCGGCTTCACACTCTATACCGAAATGCTCAAACAAGCCGTGCGCGACCTCAAAAAAGGCCGCCAGCCCGACCTCGACGCGCCGCTGGGCATCACCACCGAAATCAAACTGCACAGCCCCGCCCTGCTGCCCGAAAGCTACTGCCCCGACATCCACGAACGGCTCGTCCTCTACAAACGCCTTGCCGTCTGCGAAACCGTGCAGCAAATCAACGCCATACACGAAGAACTCGTCGACCGCTTCGGCCTGCCCGAACAACCCGTCAAAACCCTCATCGAAAGCCACCACTTACGGCTTGCGGCAAAAGAATTAGGCATTGATGCCATTGATGCGACCAGCGAAGCGGTAACGGTAACCTTTGGTAAAAATAACAATGTCGATCCAACCGAAATCATCCTGCTGATTCAAAAAGATAAAAAATACCGCCTTGCCGGAGCCGATAAGCTGCGATTTACCGCAGAGATGGAAAATATCGAAGTGCGGATTAATACGGTGAAGAACGTATTGAAGACTTTGAAAGACAGGGTGATAGCAAAGTAGAGGCTAGTGAAAAAAGGTCGTCTGAAATGATTTTTCAGCTTTCAGACGACCCTTTATAAAGACGATATGGAATATAAAAGCAATTAATCTTGTCAAATCTTTTAACCGCGTGCGTCCCAAACGTTCACTATAAATAGACTTCATGTAGGCTATGACTTGCTTAAACGCTCCGTCATCGCAATTTATTGTTATTTCAACGATAATATCGGGTTACAATCTAACATTTAGATTAAATTTATTCAGACAAACAATTATTTGGAGACAATAAAATGCTAGATGAAAAAAATAAGCTAATTTTTCAAACTTGTTTATTGCTGGTTCGTCATATTACAAATTTAGTTGAACACGAAAAGAGTACAGGAGTACGAATAGGTTACCATAGCCGAATATTCGATTCTTTATTACACCCACAAGAGTATTTTATTTCTTTAGGGAAATCAGAAAAATTATTAGATGGGGTTCAGGGTCGTATTGAGCACGTTGTCCCTTGTGCGTATATAGTTGAAAAGCTTGAAGAGTTAATTAAGGAGCAAAAATATACACAAGAAGAATTGGCGCATGCATTACAGAAAAATTGGAAGGTGGCACATATTACGAAAGAAGAAGCAAAGTTTATGGACTTCAATTTAAAACTCAAATCCACCATGCCAAAAGATTGGGATTTTATGACAGGAAGGCCTGAAATTAGATTGGAAGCAGCAGGAATCAGATTAGTCCCTAACAATCCACATTAAACAACACACGCTCATATTTACGTTGTTTATTTCAAGTGGCACACGATAGCAAGCCATAGCCTGCATTAAACCTGTAGGCAGGGTGTGTGCGGTACGCACGCGAGCTTTAAGTGTAAATATAGAAGCAGTATAAAAAGGTCATCTGAAAATAAATACAATAAAGGCCGTCTGAAAAATTTTCAGACGGCCTTCCTATTCCGGCAATATTTCAAGATTTTTCTGCGCAGAAAAAGGAATACAGCAACTGTATCATCTTGGTTACCCTCGGGTCGGCAATGTAATATTGCCGTTCCCGATGGTTCACTTCAAACGATACCAAACCGGCTTCACGCAGTAGGGCTAATTGGCTGGACATTGCCGCTTGTGGCAGTCCGGATGATTCAGCCAACTCGGTTACATTGTGCGGCCTTTCATGTAGTTTGCACAATACGGCGAGGCGGTTGGGATTGGCCAGTAGTTTGAGAAAAGCGGTGGCTTCTTCGTAGGGTGGTTGATTGTCGGCAGTGGTCATTTTTCACGCTTGTCGGCAAATGAGGAGGTCGAATTATCAGTCATAATAGTCTTAGCAGCAACTTTCAGACGGCCTTTGCTTAATGATTCCATGGCATTTTGGCCAGCAGGCGTGCCATGCCGCAGAATCCGGTTAACCCCGCCGTTAACAGGCCTGCACCGACCATTACGTCTATCAGATAAAACCAAGGCGATACCAGCCAACCTGCCAGCACGCCCAACAGAATCAAACTGCCCGCAATGGTTTGCACCTGCCGCATGATGTCCGGTGCGGCACGGTCGGCAACAGTAGGAAGCCCTGCAGCCTTCCATGCCTGTAAGCCGCCTTCTAGAATATAGCATTCTCGACCTTGGCCAAGCACTGACAATATTGTTTCTGCCCGTGTTGTACGTTTGCCGCTCAGGCAATAAAAAATCAGGCATGGGGCTGTATCATCGGGCAGTTTGTCTCGCTGCTGTTCAGGCGGAAGGGATAATGCACCGCCAATATGCCTGCCCCGATATTCGGCTTGGCTTCGGATATCGACTGCCAACGCGTCCTCACGGATTTTTGCCGTAGCTTCGGAAGGCGTGATTCGCGGGAGTTGTCCGACCGTACTCATGTTTTGTCTTCGTTATTTTTTGTTGATGCGGCAGGTGTTGATGCCCAATAAGCTGTACAGTGCGCAGTTGCCAATCAGTGCTGTGCCCAGAGGGACGATGCCCAGCCAACCCCACCAGCCAATTTGTCCGGTAGCGGCTGCAGCAATCAGCGCTACGCCGATAACAATACGGATTACGCGATCCAAAGTACCCAAGTTTCGTTTCATTTTATTGCTCCTTGTTTCAGAATGAATTGTCTATCAATAAATATATATAACAAAAATCATATATGAGAAATATTATAGCTTTAAAGATGACTTTGTCAAATGGTTTACAGTAAAAGTGTAATGAATATTTGGATTGTATTTTTAAACTCCAACGTCATGGTTAAATGTAAAAATACAGCCTTATATTTTCAGACGGCACTGGAGATGATCTATATAATATTTTATTTATATTGGAAGAATTGGTAGTCAGTTTTCAGAAGGAATCAAATCATGACCGATTTGGAAAAGAAGCCCAATGGAGAAGATTTGAAGACTGGATAATCCGTTGTGTAACTAGAAAGGGAGAGGAGATACTTTAAAATCAAATTGTCTACGAATTATAAAAGGCCGTCTGAAAACTGAATTTCAGACGGCCTTTGGTTTCTTTATAACGTCGTTCGTATCATCAGAAACGATAGTTCACGCCCAAGGCAAACTCGCGGCCGCGTTCGTAGAAGGGCATGCGTCCGTTGCCGTCAGGGAAGCGTTGGCTGTGCGAACGGTATTGCTTGTTGCCGATGTTGTTGACGGCGAAGTTGACGTTCAGGTTGTCTTTTTTCAGCGGCTGCCAGTTGGCGTAGATGTCGTGTACGCCGTAGCCTGATTTCTTGCCGTGTATCGTGCCTTGTCCGCGGGCGACGTCGGTGTATTTCACGCTTTGGGCGTAGCGGCCGCGCCAGCCGATTTCGAGTTTGGGGTTTTCAAACTGATAAGACAGACCGGTCAGCCATTGGCGGCCGGTGTTCCAGAAGGTGAACGAGCTTTCGTGGTCTTCCGCTTGAATCGGGCTTTCGCCGTAGTACATTTCGCCGTTCAGACGGGGTTTGACGTAGGACACGCCGGCGCGCGCGGTCAGACCGCCCCAGCGGTAGGATGCGTCAAGTTCGTAGCCGTAGGTTTTGAGCGTGCCGCCGTTGTAAATCTTGCCGCGTTCGGTGATGGAGGCGGTGTTGTTGTTGATTTTTGCCCAACGGTAGACGATGAGGTCTTTGATGCGTTGGTGGAACACGCTGCCGCTGACGTTGAAGTTATCGTTGCGCCATTTGAAGCCGAGTTCGGCACGGCGGGCGGTTTCGGCTTTGAGGTTGCTG
The DNA here is from genome assembly GCF_051956955.1 of Neisseria sp. P0021.S005. Taxonomy (NCBI): domain Bacteria; kingdom Pseudomonadati; phylum Pseudomonadota; class Betaproteobacteria; order Neisseriales; family Neisseriaceae; genus Neisseria; species Neisseria sp. P0021.S005. The sequence goes on from NZ_JBQCWY010000003.1 coordinate 13,941, forward strand.
TCCAAATCGGCGGCGGCGCCTGCGCGTTCGTTAGCCAACAGGGCTTCGTTCAGGCGGGGCGCGCGGCTTGCCTGATTGAGGTTTGCCAAGAGCGAGAAGTTGTCGTTGATGTCCCAAATCGCGCCGATGCTGGGGTTGAGCTGGCCGTGGGACGCGCTTTGTCTGCTGGCGGCGTTGTATTTGAAATGGTCGTAACGCAGGCCGGTGGTCAGGGTAACGGGGTGCAGGTTCCAGATACCTTCCGCGTACACGCCGTATTCGGATTTCTTCTCTTTGTCGCGGTCATACAGGCCGAGAATCTTCAGCCACGCGCCTTTGTCGGACGGCTCGGAGGTTTCGTGGCGGTAGTTGACGCCGTATTTCACCATGTGTCCGTCGCCGAAAGAGCTGGCGAGGTTCAGATTCGCGCCGGTTGCTTTGATTTTGCTTAACTCAAGCTGGCCAATGGGAACGCCGCCTTGCGCCGTGCCGGAAGCTTGGGCTTTTGGAGAAGGAGCGCCTTTAGGCGGTTTGGTGTCGTCGGTGTTGATTTGGAAGACATTGGCGTCGATTTTGTCGATGAAGCCGACGTTGCGGCCACGGTATTCCAGATTGTAGGTCTGCTCTTTTTGATAAGTGCCGTCCACGCCGACGTAGCTGTCAACGTTTTGGAACTCGGCTTTATCGGTGCGGTTGCCTTTTTGGTATTCCTGACGGTAGGTCAGGCGGATGCCGTGGTCGTCGTTGAAGTCGTAGCCGATTTTGGCGAGGTAGCTGTGCTGTTTCAGACGACTGCCGTGGTTGACATTGCCGTTGCCGTCTTTGTAGTCGCGGTTGTTGAGGAAGTTGCCTGCAAACAGGGCATCGAAGCCGTTTTGATAGCCGTAAACCGCCGCGTTGCCGGTTGAGCCTTTATTGCTGCTCAAGCCCGCGCCGAGTTTGAAACCGAAAGGTTTGCCGTCGGTCAGCAGGTCTTTCGCGTCAACCGTCGTCACGCGGATGGTACCGCCGACCGCGCCCAAGCCCGCGCTCGCCGCGCCCGTGCCTTTTTCGACGTTGATGCTTTTCACCAAAGCAGGGTCAAGCTGGAAGCGGCTTTGGTGGTGGAAAATTTTGGTGGATTGGCTGGTGCCGTCCACTTCCAGATTAATTTTGTCCTCGCCGACGCCGCGGATGCTGTAAAACTGCGCCACGCCGTTGCCACCGCCGACATCCATACCGATTTGGTCTTTCATGACTTGTTTCAAATCGGTCGAAGTCTCGCGGTCAAGCTGGTTGCGGGTAACGCGGGTCGGTACGGCGGTACCGGTAACCTTAATTTCATTCAGTTCGGCAGTTTCTGCGGGGTGCGTATTTTCGGCATGGGCGAAGCCTGTTGATAGTGCGAGTGTAATGAGACTAAGGCGGAATACAGGAAAAGAGGTTTTATTCATGATTTTTCCCAAGGAATAAAAAATTGACCGCTTATTCTAATTATTTTAATAATGATTATCAAACTACAAATAAATGTAAAAGAACATATTAGTCTCATTTTGATTTGTAGTTTGAATATTTTTATAAATATCAATCGGTTTATTTATGGTTAAATTTTGTAAAACTATTTTAAGAGAAAATATAGTGAGGCTTACTTTTTTGAAACTGAAGAAAAGGGATGAGTTGAATATTTATCGATGATCAATATTGTGTATAGGTGTTTTAAAAGGCCGTCTGAACAGTGCTTTCAGACGGCCTCACTACTTCTTTTTTACAGCAAAGGACTCATCAGGCGGACGGCATTTTCTACGAGGCCGCGGAGTTTGGAGCGTTGTTGCCATGATTTGATGGCAATGTAGCTGCTGTTTTTGAGGTAGTCACGTTGGAGGTTGCAGATTTGTTTGGTGGTGTCGCGATCGTAGATGGCGAGGCTGATTTCTAGGTTGAGGAAGAAACTGCGCATGTCCATGTTGACCGTACCGAAGAGGGAGTAGTCTTCGTCAATAGTCATGGTTTTGGCATGTAGAAGACCACCTTCAAACATGGCGATTTTGACGCCGGCTTCCAGCAGCATAGGGTAGTAGGCGCGTGAGGCGTAGCGTACCATCAGTGAATCGACTTTGGCGGGCAGTATCAGGGTTACTTTGACGCCGCGTTTGGCGGCGACGGTTAATGCCATGAGAAGCGGCTCGTCAGGGACGAAGTAGGGGGTGGTAATTGTGATTTGTTTGGTAGCGGCATAGATGGCGCTGATGATGGTTTCGTAGATGACGAAGCTGCTTTGCTCGGGGGCGGAGGGAATGATTTGGGCAACAATATTGCCTTGCTGCATTTTTTCGGGAAGGATTTGGGGCAGCAGGTTTTTTGCTTGGTTGAGGTATGTTTGTACGTTTTGGAGGTTTTTATCGGTTTCGACGGCAAGGTCGGCGAAGAAGACGGCTGACAGCTCCAGTACCATAGGCCCTGTGCAACGCATCATGGCATCTATCCATTCGCCGACGCCTGAGTTTTGTTTGAAGTAGCGCGGATCGACGAGGTTGAAGCTGCCGGTGTAACCGATTTTGCTGTCGATAACGAGGATTTTACGGTGGTTGCGCAGGTCGGTGCGCGTGAATAACGTACGCCAAATGCCGACAGGCAATGAGGTATGTACTTCAACGCCTGCTTGGCGCAGTATCTCTACCCAATCGCTTTCAAGAAAGCTCCTGCTGCCGACGGCATCGGCCAATATGGAGCAGTCTACGCCTCTGGCTTTGGCGGCAAGGATTTCATTTAGAATTTCTTCGATGCGGCCTTTGGGTTCGATAATGTAAAAGGCCAACAGGCAGGAATGGGCTGCGGCGCGTATGTCGGCAAGCATGCTGTCGATGATTGCATCGGTGGTCGAGAGCAGGCTCATGGCGTTGCCTTTGGTTGCGCCCAGCCCCGTTCCTTTTTCGGCAACTTTACTGATGCCGTGGTAACGTGATTTGACTTGGTCGGCAATGTCGAGATAGATATCGGCTAGATGGGTGGCGGCAAAGTTGCGGTAGAAGCGGTTCATTTCGCCGGTACGTTTGGCGCGGGCTGTGCCGAGACGAGGCTCGCCGATAAGGATGTAGGCGATGGTTCCGAATACGGGGAAAAGGAATAGGATAATCAGCCAGGCGAAGGTTGAGCCGATGTTTTTTTGTTTATACAACACGCGCAGCATGCAGACGAGTGCGGCGCAGGTGTGGGCGAAGATGAAAATTTCGGTCCAGGTGATGTCTTTTAAAAAATTCATATTCGGTAGCGGGAGTGGATGTGTTTTAAGTTTGAAGGTGTCAGCTGATAAGCTTCAGATATTAAGTATATAGAAAAACCGTCTGAAAACAAATTTACACGATAATTGTGTTTTTGTTTTCAGACGGCCTTTGCGTTGTTTCCATTAACGGTGATACTGACGGGACAGTTCGTGTACGGTATCGACCAAAATTTTGGCGTGTTCCGGGTCGGCGTGTTGATTGATGCCGTGTCCGAGGTTAAATACATGGCCGCTGCCGTTGCCGTAGTCGGCAAGGATGCGTGCGACTTCGGTGCGGATAGATTCCGGTGTGCCGAAGAGGGCAAACGGGTCGAAGTTGCCTTGCAGGGCAACTTGTTCGCCGACGCGACGGCGTGCTTCGCCGATGTTGTATGTCCAGTCCAAGCCCAATGCATCTGCACCGATTTCTGCCATGCTTTCCAGCCATAAGCCGCCGCCTTTGGCAAATACGATAACAGGCACGCGGCGACCTTCGCTTTCGCGTTTGAGTCCGGCAACGATTTGTCGGATGTATTTCAGGCTAAACTCTTTAAACGCTGCATCGCTCAACACGCCGCCCCAAGTGTCGAAAATTTGTACGGCTTGTGCGCCGGCATCGATTTGGGCGTTGAGATAAGCGGTAACGGCTTGGGCATTGGTGTCGAGGATTTTATGCAGCAAATCAGGACGCGAATACATCATGGTTTTAATGGTGCGGAATTCTTTGCTGCTGCCGCCTTCAACCATGTAGCAGGCGAGTGTGAACGGGCTGCCGGAGAAGCCGATGAGCGGAACTCGGCCGTCCAGTGCTTTACGGATGGAAGTTACGGCATCAAAGACGTATTGCAGTTTTTCCATGTCGGGAACTTGCAGTTTTGCAATGTCGGCTTCGTGTTGCAAGGCGCGTTCAAATTTCGGGCCTTCGCCTTCGGCAAAATACAGGCCCAAACCCATGGCATCGGGAACGGTCAGAATATCGGAAAACAGAATTGCTGCGTCCAGATCAAAACGTTCTAAAGGCTGGATGGTAACTTCGGTTGCCAGCTCGGTGTTTTTGCACAAATCGAGAAAGCTGCCTGCGCGTGCGCGTGTGGCTTTGTATTCAGGCAGATAGCGTCCAGCTTGGCGCATCATCCAGATGGGAGTGTATTCGACAGGTTGTTTGAGCAGGGCGCGGAGGAAAGTGTCGTTTTTCAGAGCAGTCATGATAAATAGGCTTTCTGATTTGGTATGTTGGACAAAGTTCAGACGGCCTTAGATATGTATAGAGGCTGTCTGAAATGATTAAATGGTTGGTTTTGTTGTAGATTTCATATTGTCGCTTAATGCGAAATCAGCACATCAATTTGGTTGAGGAAGGGCTGCCGGATGTTCTTCTTCGGCCACGCTTTCCAAAACTAGATTGCGTTGTTCTTGCGCTTTTTGCGGTTGATCGGTTTCATCAAACACGCGAGCCAAGACCAAATGTGCGGATACGCTGGGTTGCAGGGCGATACTGGCTTCGAGGTAGCCCTGGGCTTTGCCCCAAAGTTTTCGGCCGTAGGCCAGTTGGCCAAGATACATCAACAGCAGTGCATTGTCGGGTTGTTCCTGTAACCAAGAGTCTGCTAAGTCGATGGCTTTTTGTTGCTCGCGCTCGCTTAGGAAACGCACGGATTCGACAAATGCCTCCAAAAGCTCGGGCTGGCGGGTTTGCAGATAATGGGTTTTAACCCATTTGACTGCATCGGCATACAAACCCAAACGCTCGTATTTTTCGGCAATCGCGACGCACAATTCGCCAGACTTCACACTTTCGGGAATCTGTTTCAAACAGGCTTTCAGACGGCCTGCATCGGTTACTTCGCTCAAGAGGCGGCGATATGCCCAGTTTTGATACTGTTCGGCTTCGTAATCGTTGATGGCGCCGGCTTTGACCAGTTTTTCCGCTTTTGCCAAGACATCTGAAGCATCGCCGTGATCAAAGGCATAACGTAATTGCAGACGCACCAAGCGGCTCAAGTTGCCGTTGATTTTTGCTGCGGCTTCAAGGTTTTGTGCGGCAGTCGGATAATCGCGGCGGCTCAGTGCAGATTCGGCCAGCAAAAGATGACGGGAAAGCTGTTGTTTTTGTGGCAGGTGTTCGATTTCGTGTAGGTAGCGGTCGCGCAATTCGAAGTTTTCCATTTGGTCGGCTGCGTGCGCGCCCAACATCAAAGCCAGGGTGCGGTTGTCGCCGGCTTCTTTGTTTTGCAAGACTTTGGCAGCTTCTTGTTCGGCTTTTTCAAAACGACCTTCAAAATATGCCAGACCTGCGCTGTTCAAAGAGGCAGAAGCCTGACGGCCTTTGCGGGCAATGCCGAAGCGTTGCATACGCGCCGGAAGGTTCAAGAGGCCGAACACGAATTTAACCAGGAAATACAAAACGAATACGCTCAATAGCAGGCCTAAAACAAAGGCATGCAGATTGATACGTAGCATGGTTTGCTCAACCACGACATACACGTTACCTGTATAAATGCCGGAAGCCAACGCTAAACCAACGGCGGCTGCAAACAGAATGACAATCCAAACGACGGTTTTCATGCTTGCTCTCCTTTAATTTTGGCAGCAGGCTTGGTTTGGTTTTGTGGTTTGGCAGCTTCAGCGGCCGGTTCTTTTTTGTTTTCAGACGGCAAAGCAGGTGCTTCCAGAGATTGAGGTGCAGAAGCGGCAGTGGGTGCAGCAGTTGTGGCTTGTTCGGTAGCTGCAGCCGGAGCGGAAGCGGTTTTCTCGGTAGCTTGGGTTTGTGCAGCTTCTTCGGTCGTCATTTGTGTACGCGAACCTTCTTGATAAGCGCGAACGGCGCTCAAGCTGGCTTTCAAGCTGTCGTCTGAGATCATGCGGACATCAAGGGCTTTGAGTTCGGCCAACTCTTTCAACCATGACTGGGTAGCAGGGGATTTGCTGTCGAAGTATTGTTTTACAGTTGCTTCAACGTTGTTCAAATCGCTTTGATACACTTCGCCGTTGTGTTGCAACAGGGCAATGCGCGCATCCAAAAGGCGCAGGCGCAGGTTTTCACGGATGAAGTAGGTTTGATCGGGTGAAATCAACATGGCGTCGTTGCTGTCCAGATGACGGACTTCAACCAAGCCTTTGAGGGCATTGAGGGATTTTTCCCATGTGTTTTCCCACCAAGTTCCTGAATTGGCGGCTTCGACAGGCGCGGCACCTGGTTTCAATACGCCGTCCAAAACCAAAGGCAGGCCTGAAATACCGGTTTCCAAACGGTCGATACGCAAGGCAGTGGCGGAAATATCGACATAAGGACGGTTTTTCAGCGCGGCCAAATCATTGCTGATGGCTTGCTTGATGGGGATAAGCTCAGGCTGTTCAAAACGGCTTAAGCGGCTGTCGATGTGTTCCAATACGCTGACCGCGCCTTGAAGGTTGCCTGACAGCATCAATTGTTGCGAAGCAGTGTTCAACATGGATTCGGCTTCGTCGACCAACCAGTTGATACGACCTTTGAGTAACTCTTGATAAGCTTTCTGCGTTTGCAGGATTTGATCGCTATTGTTTTTTTGACCGTTGTTCAGGCGGTCTAACTCGGCCTGAATAGCGGTTTGGCGGTTGAGGTTGTCTTTTAAAAGGCTGGCGTTTTCAGATTCGCCCAATGCGGCTTTGTCGATTTTTTGGTTGAATTCGAGCTCTTGGTTTTTTAAAACATTTTGACCCTGTACAAACAGGAATCCGCTCGCGCCCAAGCTAAGCAGTGCCAAGACGGTTGCACCTGCAGCCAAGGCTTTGCCGCCAGATTGTTTGATGATAACAGGGGCGTTGTTTTGTGGGAGATTGTTGGACTCGGTCATGCTCGCCTCCACTCGCTGAGGTTGGGTAGGTTTGATTTGTTCAGAAGGCCTGGTGTTTTCAGAACGTTCAGGCGCCGGAGCTGCCGTATTGGCAACTTGTTGGGTATCTTTATTGTCTTCGACTGGGTTCACTGCTTGGCTCCTTTGTGGCATGGATAAAAGTGCAGCGGATAAAGAAGTGACGGTTTCTACATGTTTGGCGCCGACGATGCGAAGCGCATCGGCAATACGCGGATGGTGGGTGAAGTATAGCAAGGATTCGAAGAATCGGGAAAATTGCGGCGGAATCTGATGGAAAAATTCGCGCGCGAGCTCGCCGGATGTGACGTAGGCGGCGGCGATGTCTTCGGTTTTAAAGTTCTGCCAATCGATGGCGTGTGGCCGTCTGAAATAGATTTCGGCGATGTCGATTTGGAAACCCAGTTCGGTCAGTTTATCTGCTAAAAAATCACGGCCTCCATGGCCTCGAATGATTAGAACTCGGGCGTTGGGTGGCAGGTTTTTCCAAATAGGCATTCTCAAGACGGCTTCGCTGTCGTTGCCGTCTTCGGGAGAGAATACGGGATAGGGGGAGAATTGCGCCAAAGTATGTTGGCTGGTTTGGCCGACGGTAATGTGTGCTTTAGGGCCGTCTGAAAAGTTCAGATGCGGCGCTGCGGTTTCAATAGCGGTGGGGCTGACCCAAAACACGACATCGGCTTGCTTAAATTGTTCGGGAAGTTTGTTTAGTGCCGAACGGTCTGCCTCTATTTCGATCGGACTCAATACTTGAGCCTGCCAACCAGCTGCATGGCAGGTTTGGATATCTTGCTGTGGACGGTTGGACGGACGGATGATGAGTAGAGTAGGCATAATGTGGGATAAATTATTAAGGTTTAGGCCGTCTGAAAGAAGGGTTTCAGACGGCCTGCTGCCGGGGATACGTTATTGATCGACGAATGCGCGCTCAATCAGGTAGTCGCCGCGGACACCGGTTTTCGGAGAAACGGTCAGGCCGAATTCGTCCAAGACGTTGCAGGTGTCTTTCAACATAGCAGGGCTGCCGCACAACATGGCGCGGTCGTCTTGCGGATTGATTTTAGGCAGGCCGATGTCTTCGAAGAGTTTGCCGCTGCGCATTAAATCGGTCAGACGGCCATGGTGTACATAGTCTTCGCGTGAAACAATCGGATAGTAAATCAATTTTTCTTTAACCAAGTCGCCCAGGTATTCGTGTTCGGGTAATTCTTTGGTAAAGCGGTCGTAGTATGCCAAGTCTTTTTTGTAGCGTACGCCGTGAACCAAGATGATTTTTTCGAATTGCTCGTAAATTTCAGGGTCTTTGGTAATGCTCAAGAAAGGTGCGATGCCGGTACCGGTGCTCAAGAGGTAGAGGTGTTTGCCCGGATTCAGGTCGCCGGCAACCAATGTACCGGTCGGTTTTTTACTGATGAGGACATCATCACCGACTTTAAGGTGTTGCAGGCGGCTGGTCAATGGGCCGTCTTGTACTTTAATGCTGAAAAATTCCAGATGCTCTTCCCAGTTGGCAGAAGCCACGCTGTATGCGCGCATCAGCGGTTTGCCGTCAACCATCAGGCCGACCATGACGAACTGGCCGTTTTCAAAGCGCAAAGATTCGTCACGGGTGCAGGTGAAAGTGAAGTAAGCGTCGGTCCAGTGGTGTACGGACAAGACTTTCTGGGTGTTGAATGCTGCCATTGATATTTCCTGTCGGATAAGGCCGTCTGAAAAGGATAGGTCGGGGCGGCCAAGGTTAATAAAAAGAATGGAATATGCTGTTCAGCTACTTACTTGCCGGTTTGGCTGATTTTTCGCTGAGGCTGTGCAGGTCGGAATAGCGTCCGCCTGCGTTGATCAATTCATGATGAGTGCCTTGTTCGACTACATTGCCTTCATGCATCACAACGATGTTGTCGGCTTTTTCGATGGTCGAAAGTCGGTGGGCAATCACTAATGTGGTACGGTTTTGCATCAGGTTTTCCAATGCGGTTTGTACCAAACGTTCGGATTCATTATCCAATGCACTGGTGGCTTCGTCCAAAATCAAAATCGGTGCATTTTTCAAAAGCGCACGCGCAATGGCGAGGCGTTGACGTTGGCCGCCAGACAGTTTTAAACCGTTTTCGCCAACTTCAGTGTGCAGGCTTTGCGGCATTTTTTGGATAAATTCCCAAGCATTGGCGGCTTTTGCAGCATTGATAATTTCTTCTTCGCTGAAGTTACCGGCTTGAGCATAGGCAATGTTTTCAGCAATCGTACCATTAAACAGGACAACGTTCTGGCCGACGAAAGCCATGCGGCTGCGTAGGCTTTCGAGTGTATATTCATTGATGTTGATGCCGCTAATCAAAACCTTACCTTCATCCGGATTAAGGAAGCGCGGCAACATATTGGCCAAGGTGGTTTTGCCGCAGCCTGATGCGCCGACCAATGCGGTCACTTTGCCTTGCGGTACAAGCAGGTTGATGTGGTTCAAGCTGTTGCGTTCGGCTTCAGGATAGCGGTGTACAACGTCGCAAAATTCGATATCGCCAGGGTTTGGGCTGAGGATTTGTTTGCCTTCGTTGCTCTCTTCGGGTTGATCCAAAAAGGTGAAGACACTTTCAGCCGCCGCCAAACCGCGTTGAAGGGATTGCATCACGCCGGTCATGCGTTTGATGGGATCAAACATCATGATCATACTGGACAAAAACGACATAAAATCGCCTGCGCTGAAGCCGGAAAGCCCTGCTTGGCGTGCGGCTGCGTAAATAATCGCAGCCAGAGCAACCGAGGCCATTAATTGCGTAATGCCGGTACCGGCAGAGCTGGCGGAAACCTGTTTGAGCAGGTTGCGGCGAACATCATTGGCAATACGGTCGAAGCGGCGGTTTTCATAATCTTGACCGCCGTAGATTTTTACAACGCGTTCACCATTAATGCTTTCGCCCAAGACCTGCATCAGCTGGCCAAGATAAATTTGGTTGTTGGCAGACAGTTTGCGCAGGCGTTTGCTGACTGTTTGGATACATACAGCAACAACCGGCAAGATGATAAAAGTAATCAGGGTCAAACGCCAGTTCAGATAAGTCAGCAAGCCCAATAGGCCGACTACGCTCACGCCGTCTTTAGCAATCACGGTAATGACGTTAAACCCTGCATCGGTAATTTGATTGACGTCGTTCAAGATACGAGACATCAAACGGCCGCCGGTATTGCTGCTGAAATACGAAGTCGGCAGGTGCATCATTTTGTTGAACATTTCACCGCGCAAGCGCTGCACCAAGTGGCTGGACAGATACGTCGTGCAATATTCGTTGATGAAGTTAAACAGGCCGCGAACGAAAAACAGCGCCACAATTGCCAGCGGCAACCATGACATGCTTTTCATGTTTTTATCGACAAAACCTTCATTGATCAAAGGTTTGAGCAAGTAACCGAAAGCCGGCATCGTACCGGCGACAATCAGCATGGCCACTACGGAGACGATAAACATCTTCCAATAGCTTTTCAAATATCCAAGCAAGCGCTTGTATAGCTCCCAGTTGGATGTGGCTTGTGTTGTCTGCATATCAATCCAAATTTAGAGCAAACATGCAATTCTAAACGAAAATATCTGTCATTACAATGTTTGCAATTGAAAGTCAAAAGGAGTTGGTATTGTTTTAACACCTTGATTTTATATTAGGAACGACTGCGGCGTGGTGGGTTTGGCAATAATGTTACCCACTTCTCAAATATCGGTTGCGGCCGTCTGAAACTTTTTCAGACGGCCTGTGCAGTCGTCAAGGACGGCCGGTTAAGCCAGGGCTTCCTTAATGATGTCTTTCACTGCTGTTGCATTATTAGGGACAACACGGACACGTTGCGGCAGGTTTTCCAAGCCTTCCAATGCGGCCGGACGAGGGATGGAAACTTCGCCGACAGCCTCATGGATGGTGGCTTCAAATTTGGCGGCCAGTGCGGTTTCGAGGCAGACGATGGTTTCGCCGGCTTCGCGGACTTCACGCGCTACTTTGACACCATCAGCTGTATGCGGATCAATCAATTCACGGTCTTGCTCGTAAACCTGTTTGATGGTGGCAAGGCGGTTGGCATGGGTCGATTTGCCGGAAACAAAGCCATATTGTTGATGTACTTTGTTTAAGACAAATTCCAAATTGAAACCTTTGCCGGAACCTACTTCCGCCCATAAGGTTTTGATTTCGTCTGCATCGCGGTCCATCAGGTCAAACACAAAACGCTCGAAGTTGGAGGCTTTGGAAATATCCATAGACGGGCTGGAAGTAACGTGGGTGTGTTCGCTGTTGCGCGGGCGGTATGCACCGGTTTTGAAAAATTCGTCCAATACGTCGTTTTCGTTAGTGGCGACAATCAAGCGGTGGATGGGTAGGCCCATTTGACGGGCGATATGACCGGCGCAGACATTACCGAAGTTGCCGCTTGGTACGCAGAAGCTGACTTTTTCGTCATTGCTCGAAGTGGCGTTGAAATAACCGGCAAAGTAGTACACGACTTGGGCGACAATGCGGCCCCAGTTGATGGAGTTGACTGTGCCGATGTGGTATTTGGCTTTGAATTCGGCATCGTTTTGTACGGCTTTGACGATGTCTTGGCAGTCGTCAAACATACCTTCAACGGCGATATTGTGGATGTTGGCATCTTGCAAGCTGAACATTTGCGCGCGTTGGAATGCGCTCATTTTGCCTTCCGGAGACAGCATGAAGACATTGATGCCTTTTTTACCGCGCAGGGCATATTCGGCGGCAGAGCCGGTGTCGCCACTGGTGGCGCCTAAGATATTGAGTTCTTTGCCTTCTTTGTTCAATACATATTCAAACGCATTGCCCAAGAATTGCATGGCCATGTCTTTGAATGCCAAAGTCGGGCCGTTGGAGAGGGCTTGGATTTTGATGCCGTCTGAAAGTGTGCGCACCGGAGTGATGGCTTTGGTACCGAATACTTCTTCGGTGTAGGTACGGTTGATGATGTCGCGTAAATCATCAGCAGGGATGTCGGTAGCAAACAGGCTCATAACTTCAAACGCCAGCTCAGGATAGCTGAGTGTGCGCCATTGGTCTAAAGTAGCACGGTCGATTTGAGGGTATTGCTCAGGCAGCATCAAACCGCCGTCAGGAGCCAAACCCATCAATAAAACTTCGCTGAATTGCTTGCGTGCGGTCGCACCGCGGGTGCTGATGTATTTCATAGTTTCTTCTCTATGTATTTAAAATTCAAATAGAAAGTCAAAACGAATTCAGACGGCCTCGATATTAAAAAAGGCCGTCTGAACGATTATTTGTAGAGTCGTTTGAAGCAGGCGGTAACCGTTTTCGCAGTAACGGACGCAATGGCCTGATCGCGGGTTGCCGGGCTCAAGACTTGCATCATTTCGGTTGCAGTCAATTGGTTTGGTGCTTCTTCGCTGGCGCAGCCGCAGATTTTATTTTCCCATTCGGCTTGTTTTTCCGCACTCATGGCCAAAGCAATGACACGCCATTCGTTACGTTTGTTCAATTCGGTACGGCATTGGCTGTCTACCGCCATTTTCACTACGCTGCTGCCGATACCTGTACCGCTGCCCAAGCCGCCGAAAGATTCGCCGCCGGTAGCGCATGCACCCAATAAGAAAGCTGATGTAACAGCTGCCAAAAGAGTTTTTGAAGTCATGATGTTTCCTGTTAGCAAGGCCGTCTGAAACGCCCGAAGAGTTCTCAAAATAGCATGTATTATACCGTAATGCGGCCCGATATGTGAGTTTGCGAAACTGCCGTATAATGCTAGCGAGTTTTCTTTTTAATCAATCAGCACGAAAGCCGCTATGTCCGACCTTTTCGCCCGCCAACCCGAAGCCCCTTTAGCCGAACGCTTGCGCCCGCATTCTTTAGATGATGTCATCGGGCAGCAGCACTTAATCGGCGAAGGTAAACCTTTGCGCGTGGCGGTGGAAGGCGGGAAGCCGCATTCTATGTTGCTATGGGGGCCGCCGGGTGTAGGCAAAACCACGCTGGCACGGATTTTGGCGCAGAGTTTCAATGCCCAGTTTCTGCCGGTTTCCGCCGTATTTTCCGGCGTGAAAGACATACGCGAGGCAATCGAGAAAGCTGAAATTGCCTTGCAGCAAGGGCGCGCGACAATTTTGTTTGTTGACGAGGTACACCGCTTCAACAAAGCGCAGCAGGACGCATTTTTGCCTTATGTCGAAAGCGGCTTATTAACCTTTATCGGCGCCACCACGGAAAATCCGTCATTTGAAGTCAATCCGGCTTTACTTAGCAGGGCGCAGGTGTATGTCTTGCAATCCTTGTCTTCAGACGACCTGAAGAAGCTGATTACCAAAGTATTGGCTTTGCCTGAATACCAAGATTTCACGATTGAAGCAGATGCGCAAGAATTGCTTGTGAATACCGCCGATGGCGATGCGCGCAGATTGTTGAACTTGATCGAGCAGCTTTTACGCGCTGCTAATACACGTCGTCTGAAAACCCTGACCGCCGAATTTCTTGCCGACAGTTTGGGTGCGCAAATCCGTCGTTTTGATAAGGGTGGCGAGAGTTTCTACAATCAGATTTCCGCGCTGCACAAATCCGTGCGCGGTTCGCATCCTAACGCGGCCTTGTATTGGTTCTGCCGTATGCTCGACGGCGGTACCGACCCGCGCTATCTTGCCCGCCGCATTGTCCGCATGGCATGGGAAGACATCGGCTTGGCCGATCCGCGTGCCTTAACGATTGCCAATGATGCCGCCGCTACTTATGAGCGCTTAGGCTCGCCCGAAGGGGAGCTCGCACTGGCGCAAGCCGTGTTGTATCTCGCCGCCGCCGCGAAATCCAACGCGGGCTACAAGGCATACAACCAAATGCGCCGTTTCGTCAAAGAAAATGCCAGCGACGAAGTGCCTGTCCATCTGCGCAATGCGCCGACCAAACTGATGAAAGAATTGGGTTATGGACGCGAATACCGCTATGCCCATGACGAACCTAATGCCTACGCCGCTGGCGAAAGCTATATGCCCGACGGCTTGGATGAACCCGATTTCTATCAACCTGTCCCTCGTGGATTGGAAATCAAAATTGGCGAAAAGCTGAAATGGTTGAAATCCTTGGATGAAGATGCACTGGATGATTAAAACAATAAATGTACATAATACAAATCTAAGATCAAATTGAATTTTTCAGACGGCCTTTGCTGTTTGAATATTTTTAACCTATACCATACACACACACTTTTTCATGAATATTTTTAACCTATACCATACACACACACTTTTTCATGAATATTTTTGAAGCCTTACTATTATTGTGCCTGCTGATTGTCATTAGCGCGTTTGTATCCTGTTCCGAACTTGCGCTGGCTTCGGCACGCAAAATCAAATTGCAGGTCATGGCGAAAGACGGCGGCGATACGCGTGCGCTTGACGTAATCAATATGCAGCAGCAGCCGGGCAGTTTTATTACCGTTGTCCAAATCGGTTTGAACGCCGTCGCCATTCTTGCCGGTATTGTCGGCGAGGCAGCAATACGTCCGTATTTTGGCAAACTATTGGAGAACGCAGGTAGTTGGGGCAGCACAGTTGCCTCTTTGCTGACATTCTCGCTGGTTACAGGCAGCTTTATTTTAATTGCCGACCTGATGCCCAAGCGTATGGCAATGACCCATCCCGAAGCGGTGGCGGTACGCATTGTGCGTCCGATGATGTTTTTGATTTTTATCTTAAAGCCGTTTATTTTGATTTTTGACGGATTGGCAAACGCAATATTCAAGCTCTTCAAAATTTCCACCGTCCGTCAGGAACAACTGACTTCGGAAGACATTTACGCCGTCGTCGATGCCGGTGCGCAGGCTGGTGTGTTGAAAGAACAAGAACACTATCTGATTGAAAACATTTTCGATATGCAAGAGCGCAAGGTAACTTCCACCATGAGCACGCGCGAATACATTGTCTATTTTGATAAAAACGACAACAGCGATACCGTGTTGGAAATGATGTCGGACAAACCGCACAACAAATTCCTTGTGTGCGACGGCGATTTGGAACGCGTTATCGGCTATATCGAATCGCATACGTTGCTGACCTTATTTTTAAGAGAAAAAGATGTCCGGCTGACCGACAAGCGCGTGTTGCGTAAAGCCTTGTTTATCCCCGATACGCTGTCGCTTTACGATGTCTTGGAAACCTTCAAGACTTCTGGCGAAGACTTTGCCGTCGTAGTGAACGAATACGCGCTGGTGGTTGGCGTGGTAACGCTGAAAGATGTGATGAGCATTGTGATGGGCGAGCTGGTCAATACCGAAGAAGAGCCGCAAATCATCCGCCGTACCGAAGACACATGGTTGGTGGACGGCGCGACCCCGCTCGCCGATGTCATGCGTGCGTTGGATATCGAAGAGTTTCCCGATTCGGAAAACTACGAAACCATCGCCGGCTTTATGATGTATTCCCTGCGCAAAATCCCGAAACGTACAGATTTTCTGGTTTATGCCGGTTATAAGTTTGAAATTATCGATACTGAAAATTTGAAAATCGACCAGCTTTTGGTTTCCAAACAAGGAAATATGGTGGGAAAAATGTAACGGGTTGCTGGGAACACTTGAAAAGAAAATTAAAAAATGAATAAAAAGGAAAAAATATTATGACGACAACTGAACCTCAAAAATACGCCCGCAGCCTGCACGCGCCCATCAGCCTCGGCACGACTTCAGACGACCGCTTTATGCCGCGCGGCTTTCTTTCATATTTTGCCTCGCTGCCGAAATTGGTTTTAACCGAAAAATTAGATGGGCAAAACAACTGCTTTGCCGCGCACGGCCTCTATGCCCGTAGTCATGCTGCACCTACCCAGCATCCGTGGGATAAACCTTTGCTGCAACGATGGCAGCAAATCAAAGATGATTTGGGCGATCTCGAACTTTTTGGCGAGAATATGTACGGCATTCATTCGATTGCCTATTCTCAACTGGAAAGCTATTTTTATCTATTCGCCGTCCGCCGTGGCGGACATTGGCTTTCATGGGAAGAGGTTAAATTTTATGCGCAGCTGTTTGATTTTCCGACTGTGCCAGAAATCCCAATTGTCCAGCCGCTTGCAGATTCCACTCAAAAATACGCCAATGAAGATATTGCTTTAGCGCAATGGCTTGCCGCTAATTTGGGAGAGCCGTGGACAGACAGCGTACAAACTGCCGGTAAGCTTGGCGGCTACGATCCGAAAACAGGAGCGGCATGCAGTGAAGGTTTCGTTATCCGGAACGCCGCTGATTTTGCCACCAACAACGGCAACCTGCCTGTTCAATTCAATGAATTTGATAATCTTTTCAAATTGGTGCGAGCCAAACACGTTAAAACCGACGTTCATTGGACGAAAACTTGGAAGCCTGCCCGTCTTATCGATTACGACAAATATCATTGGCAAAGCTGGCAGTTTCAGACGGCCTGAAGTCCAATTATCCAATAATAAGAAAGACAATTATGTGGACATTCCCAGATTACATACCCGGTCAACTTCCTGATTGGCAAGCCTTAGAACGTCGTTTCAGCTGGTTTGCCGATATGAAGGATGTTCTGCAAGACCCTGAGTGGCATGCTGAAGGCGATGTATTTACGCATACCAAAATGGTGTGCGAAGCCCTTTTACAACTGCCCGAGTTTCAAGCGCTTGATGAACAGGAGCAACATATTCTGTTTGCTGCCGCCATACTGCATGATGTGGAAAAACGCAGTACGACCAAGCGTGAAATAGAAAACGGTAAAGAGCGTATCGTTTCGCCGCATCACGCAAAAAAAGGCGAGCATACTGCCCGTACTTTACTGTATACCGAATTTGCCGCTCCATTTGCCGTAAGAGAAGCAATCGCCAAACTTGTGCGCTTGCACGGATTGCCTTTATGGGCAATTAACAAGCCTAATCCTGATCGAGCTGTCATAGCGGCCAGTTTGCAGGTTAACACTGCACATCTTGCCATGCTGGCTAAAGCCGATGTCCTGGGTCGTATATGTTGCGACCAACAGGATATTTTGCTGCGCGTTGATTTGTTTCGTGAACTCTGTGAAGAAAATGCTTGTTGGGGTAAGGCACGTACGTTCGCCAGCGATTACGGACGCTATCTCTATCTTAACGGCCGTAGCGAAATGCCGGATTATCAGCCATTTGATGATCAGACCTTTGAGGTGTACGCCATGTGCGCCATAGCAGGTAGCGGCAAAGACAGCTACATCAGGCAACATCTTGCCCATTTACCTATGCTGTCGCTCGATGAGATTCGCCGTGAGCGTAAACTCAATCCCGCAGATTCCAAACATACCGCCGAAGCAGTGCGTTTGGGTAAAGAGCAGGCAAAAGAATACCTGCGAGCCCGTACGTCATTTGTCTTCAATGCGACCAATCTCAACCGCGACTTGCGCAGTAAATGGCTGCCGATGTTTGCCGATTACGGCGCACGTGTGCATCTCATTTATTTGGAAGTGCCTTACACGCAATTACTATCGCAAAACCGTAACCGCGAACATTCTGTTCCGAATGATGTGTTGCACCGCATGATAGAAAAGCTGGAAATCCCTGATTACAGTGAAGCGCATACGGTAGATTTTGTGGTCTCTTCTTAAAAAGTAAAGGGTTTTTGTAAGTAGGCCGTCTGAAACAATCTAATGTTTCAGACGGCCTTTTTATGAAATTAAAATTACTAGAGCTAAGGGGAAGGTCTTTATTCGCAATTTAAGCCTTTTGTTTTTTCAGCGAATGTATCCATGGCAATTTGGCACATGCGTTCACGTTGGCCTACGTCGGCAGCAGGCAGGATTTGGCGCAGGTATTTTGTGTTGTCACGTTGGAACGATGCTTTATCGCCTGCTTTTTGGTAACACGCATCCGCACGGGTAAAGTATTGCTGGCAGATTTTCGGCAATTCTTCAAAGGACAAGGGTTTGCTTTTGTGCATGCCGTGTGCGGAGACGGAGAGGGAGGAAAGGGCGCACAGCGCGATGATTAAGGTTTGGGAAATGGTTTTCATGGTAAGCCTATTTATTGAAGTGGTGTTTAAATCAATTGTTCGCCCCAATGCAGCTTTTGGCGCAGGGTTTTGAAGTATTGGTAATCGGTGGGATGGAGGACGCGCAAGGGATTGTGATAGCGGCGAATGATGATGCGGTCGAAGTTTTGCACGTCGATATGGGATTGTCCGTCAAAATGTGCGCGTGCGTCGCCGCTTTTGGTAATGAGGATTTCGATTACGCTGGTGTCGGAGATGGCAATCGGGCGGTTGGTCATGGATTGCGGACAGATAGGCACAAGCGTGAAGGCGTGCAGACCGGCTTGCATGATGGGGCCGCCGGCGGCAAGTGCATAAGCGGTCGAACCTGTCGGCGTGGAAATAATCAGGCCGTCCGAACGTTGGGTATAGACAAATTCTTGATTGATAAATACTTCAAATTCAATCATTTGGCCTGCACCGCCACGAGACAGTACGGTGTCGTTGAGGGCTAGGGCGCGTTCGATGGTTTCGCCGTCACGAATGATACTGGCTTCAATGAGGATGCGCTCTTCGGGCAGATATTTGCCTTCCAGTACGGGGCGGATACCCTCAACCATGGTGTCGCGTGAGATTTGGGTGAGAAAGCCTAAGTGGCCTTGATTGATGCCGATGATAGGAACGGCGCGCGGAGCAACTTCGCGGGCAGCGGAGAGGAAGGTACCGTCGCCGCCGAGCACAATGACGAGGTCGCAATATTTGCCCAGTTGGGCTTTGTTTACGGTTTCGCAGTAGGCGGAATCTTGGATATAGACGCAGTGTTCTTCTACGCTCAATTCATCCAGATAGATGGTGAAGCCGTTTTCGCGCAGAAAAGAAACCAATGTGTGGACGGTATCTTGAATTTCGGGCGTATTGGGACGTGTAACGATACCGATGTTTTTAAATGGGCTTTTCATGATAGTAGGCCGTCTGAAATTAAGTGTCTAATCTATCCAGATATCGCGCTCGAGGCGATCGAGGCGTTCGTTTAGGCGGGCAACGTCGTCACGCAGTTTGTCCACTTCTTCCAACCATGCGGCAAGCGTGGCTTGGTCGATAACAGGGGATTCGGGTTCGCGTGAAAAGTCGCTGATTTGCTCGGCAATGCTTTTGCCGATTTTTTTCATGGTGCGGCCGATGTCGCCGGCGCGCGAGCTGATACTTTCTGCGGCCACATGACCGAATACACGCGCCAAATCTTCGCTCGGATAATAGCGCAGTCCACCCAAAATAGGAAGGACGGACATGCCCAAGACCAAGTCGCCTTCGAGGCTGATGTCGCCCACGCCGGGCTGGCCGCCTTGGAGGATTTTTTGGATGGCGCTGTTGTGGAATGTGATGTTGGTGTCGGCGGTTTCATTTGCGGTTTCAAGAAAACCTTGTTCGCTGATGCGTCCGGTCAGTCTGAAACCGGTCAGGCTGATGCAGATGATGCTGCCTGCAAATTCAGACAGCTCGCGCTGTTGCTCTGGATTTTGCTGTATCAGGTGGTTGATAAGGGGAAATAGGGCGGACATGGTTTACTCTAAATGCCGTCTGAAACGGATTAATGGGTTGAGTCGCAATTTTACAGGCTTAGCCCGTCTGCGCAAACGGTATTTACAATTTTGCCGTTGCTTTTGTCATCAACGATGAAATCAGGAGCCGGTAGCCCGAGTTTGGCCGCTTCGGCAGTATAAAATTCGGCCCGGCTTGGGTGGCGGGGTTCGACAATATTGCGGATACGCTTGCCGTCAGCTTGGCAGGCCGTTTGAAAAAGGACTTGGACGGCAAGATCCTTATGAAGAATATTGACGGGTTGATTGCCGCCTTGAATGCGTGTTTTCTGAACCAGCTTGGTAACGGGATGACGGTCGGCAGAGTAAAGCCCGCCCAGTCGCAGTATATCGATATGGGGGACGGCGCTTTCAAGCAGGGCTTGCTCGACTACGAGGATTTGACGGGCAGATTCGGTTTGCGGATCGGGCGGCGTGCTTTCATCGCATATGCGTGCTTGGTCGCCATACACGCTGGTGCTGCTGGTAAAGATGATGTGTTGTACCTTAGATTGCTCGGCAAGTTGAATCCATTTTTTTAAGGTATCGGCGTAATGGTTTAATGATGAAGGCGGAAGCAGGCAAAACCATGTCGGCTTGTTGATATGGTTTTGCCATAAGGTCGAACTGTGAAAAATATCGTTTTGGTTTAAATCGATAATGTCGAGTTCAATTGGCAGATTGATGTCGTCGGAGGTCAGGTTGCGTTTGACGGCGGCTACCTGACTGCCTTGCTCATAAAATTTTTGTGCCAGCGGCAGGCCGAGATAGCCTAAGCCGAGAATGGAAATATCGGGAAGGTGCATAAATAAAGCATCCGAAAATTAACAGGCCGTCTGAAAATAGCTTTAACTTGGTTAAAGCCACGTTTTCAGACGGCCTTTGTATGGAAAAATTAATGGTTGCTGCCGATTTTTTGGTCGAATTCGGCACGGTGTTCCGGCAGGAGGTAGGGGCGTAACAGGCTGAGTGTGCGGCTGATGCCCCGTACTTTGGAATCCTCGGTCAACTTGGCTCGACCGCGCAGGGAGCTGTCGAAGTCGAACCAGTATTTCGTCACCATCCACATATTGACGGCAAGGTCGTTCATGGCGGTTTGGTCTGCGCTGATGATGTTCAGACCGTTGAGCTGGGTCAGCAGGTTGACCAACAGCGGGGACACTTTGGCTTGGGTAAAGGTATTGTGCTCGCCCAATAATTCGGCACTGCGGGCAAGCAGGGTATTCACATCGCTGAAAAGGAAACGGTATTCCCACATCACATCATAAATACCGGCCATGTAGTTGATGGAGTCTTCCACATTAGACGGCAATACGGCTTCGTTAAGGTAGACAAGCAGGGCTTCGCTGTAACGCTTGAACAATTGGACAATAATTTCGTCTTTGTTGCGGAAATGGTAGTAGAGGTTGCCCGGGCTGATGCCTAAGTGGGCGGCAATATGGTTGGTGCTAATATTGCGCTCGCCTTCTTCGTTGAACAAGGCGAGGCTGGCATTGATGATTCGTGTGTAAGTGTTGACTTTAGCAATGCGCGGCATGGAATACACTCCTTTGTTTTATAGGCTGTATGAAGTCGGCAGCCAGTTGGGTTCTGCGTGTAATTCTACCTGAAATTGAGTAAATACTGTATTACAAACATATTGTGCCAGCTGGTGGACATCTTGAGCGGACGCATTGTTTTTATTCACCAAAACCAAAGCCTGTCTGTCATGCACAGCCGCCCCGCCGATCTGATGGCCTTTCAGACGGCATTGGTCAATCAGCCAGCCGGCCGCGAGTTTGACCGAACCGTCAGGCTGCGGATAGCGTGGCATATTGGGGTATTGTTGCAACAAATCGGCAGCTTTTTCAGCGCTGACAACAGGGTTTTTAAAGAAACTTCCGACATTACCAAGCACGTTAGGATTAGGCAGTTTACTGTTGCGGATTGCACACACTGCATCGGAAACATCTTTAGCCGTTGCCTCGCGGTCTTGGCTTAGTTCGGCAACCGCTGCCGCCAAATCGCCATAGCCCAAGTTCGGCACAAAATGCTCTTTTAACGCGAATACAACCGAAACAATCACATAACGGCCTTTGCCTTCCTGTTTGAATAGGCTTTCACGATAGGCAAAGTCACAGTCGGCATTGGAAAGCTCGACAAAGGTTTCCGTATCCAAATCAAAGCAGCGTACGCTATGGATAACATCTTTCGCTTCAACACCATATGCACCGATATTTTGTACCGGAGACGCGCCGACCGTGCCCGGAATCAGACTGAGGTTTTCCAGCCCGCTTAAACCCAGCCCAACCGTGTGCAAAACAAAATCATGCCAAATTTCCCCAGCCTGAGCCTCGATATAAACCAGGCCGTCTGAACGCTCAATTTCGCGTATTCCCTTGTTTTCCATATGCACAACCAGACCGGCATAGTCCTCCATCAAAAGGATATTGCTGCCGCCGCCGAGCCATAAAACAGTATTTCGGTTGAACTCGGGCAGCCGGACGATGTCGCGCAACTCGTCGGCGTGTTTGAGTGCGATAAAGGCTTGGGCTTGGGCGCGAAGGCCGAAAGTGTTGTAGGGGGTGAGGTCGGTTTGGTATTGGATGGGTTGCATGATGATTTGTGATTTTGTGGATTCAGGTCGTCTGAAAACTTACTATTTAACAATTACGATAGGTAATGGGGTTTTGGGGCGCTTTATAGTTTTCTTGGGAAGAATAGGTCAGCTTGTCCACGATTTCTTGATAAATATTGGACTCTTTTGGTAACGGCTTGCCTTCAAACATCCAACGACCTTGAATAATATCGTCGGCAGAAATCCATCTTTCAATTTCATATACTGCCAATGTCCAGCCGCGATAGACTGCAACTGCATATTTTGCTTTTTCACGCCTACTTCCGATTTTCCAATATTTCCGTGTGCGCTCATAAATTTCCTTATGCCTATCGGCTTCAGGAATATTCCCTGATCTGATGTCTTTTTTCAGTTTCTCGTATTCGTTATTAATCGTAATTAAAACAATAGGTTTATCAGTTTTCAATTCTTGCGCATCATATTTTCGTTTTAATTCGGACAAGCTCATCAATCCTACTTCAGAAGAATGCGTGCCGCCTTGAATATTAGTCAGCGGCTGCTGGCTCGGCTTGACTAGGGAGAGTAGGTCTATTGCCATTGCTTCATATTCAAAAGCCTGTTTGTCTGTTTGGATGTTGTGCCGCAGAATGTAATACACGGGCTGGTTTCCGCTTTTATGTATTTCCCTAATCAAAGCAATTTTATCACTTGGCGTTTCTGTTTCTTGTAATGAACCTAGGGCATGATGGAAAACGCGATTGCCCACGCCTTTACCTACATAGAAAATATTGCCATCTCTAGGGTCAATCAAGCAATAAATATAGTAAGCAAGTTTTTCTATAATGGAAGTTGAAAACATTTTTTTCCTTAAGAGTGAATAAGCCGTAAATGAAATATCAATGGAGGTCGTCTGAAAGAAATTTCAGACGGCCTTATGTGATTTGACCATCTCTTTACTGCAAAGCTCCAAGCACCATACCAATGCAATGGCGGCAATCGTCAGCGAAACGGTCAGCGCGGTCCAGAAGCCGTAAATGCCCATATCGGCATGATAGGCAAGCAGGTAGCCGGGCAACAGGCCGCAGCCCCAGAAAGCCACGGCATGGATGAACATCGGCATTTTGGTCACTTTATAGCCGCGCAGCGCATATGAAGCGATACATTGGGTGGCATCTGCCAGTTGGAATAGGGAAGCGAAAAATAAAACGGTTGCGGCAATGCCTAATACTGCCGCATCGTTGGTGTACATACCTGCCAACTGAAAGCGAAAGACAACCAAGAGCAGCGCGGTGCAGGTGGCAAGTAGCCAGCCCAACACCAGCGAAACGCCTGAAATATAACGCGCCCGCAAAAAATCGCGCCGCCCGAGCGAAAAGCCAACGCGTACCGTGCTTGCCGAGCCGACACTTTGCGGAACCATATACAAAATACCCGACAGGCTGATGACGACTTGTTGCGCGGCGACATAATCTTCGCCGAATGGCGCCACCAAAAAGACGATAAACGAAAACGCGCTGGCTTCTAGAAAATAAGACAAGCCGATGGGTGCGCCGATTTTCCAAATCTGTTTAAAGGCCGCCAAATCGGGTTTGCCGATTTTTGCCGTCAAGCCAAACGGACGGAAGAATTTTTCTTTGGTGATATAAAGCCACAAAGCCAATGCGCTGAACCAAAATACCGCTGCCGTTGCCACGCCGCAACCTGCGCCGCCCAAAGCAGGCATACCGAATTTGCCGTAAACGAACACATAGTTCAGCGGTACATTCAACGCAAATGCCGCGAAGCTGACCAACATAATTACGCGCGGACGGTTCAAGCTTGAGGCATAGGCGTGCAGAGCGCGGTGTATCATGGCGGCCGGCATAGCCAAGCTGGTAAAGAACATATATTGCGCCATCGTGTCTTCGACATAATTGTTCAATGTCAGCCAATGACGGAAAGGCGTAATCATCGCCCACATCAACAACATGCCGAATACGCCCAAACACAAGCCAAACCAAATGCCTTGCATTCCTGTTTTGCCGACTTCTTCGGTTTTACCTGCGCCGTACAACTGGGCAATCATCGGGTTCAACGCCGCCATCACGCCCATAAAGGTAATGTAAATCGTGGAAAATGCGCTGCTGCCCAAAGCCACCGCGGCCAAATCTTCCTTACCTGCGCCACCAGCCATTACCGTATCGACAAAACCAATACCCACTTGCGCCACTTGCGCCAACAGCATAGGCAGGGCGAGGGCAGTAAGCAGGCGGGTTTCTTTTAAGAAAACAGGAAAGGCAAAGCGGTTGAGGTTCAGTAGCATAATGTGTGCGATTTGAGGATAAAGGCCGTCTGAAAACAGAAACGTAAAATTATAAAGGGTAAAGTTGATAAGCAGGCAATATGTTGTTTAATCGCTAAATTTTTCAGACGGCCTTAAAAGTCGGATGTCTTTTTACTGCTTCCAACCAGCTGTCCGGCGTTTGAAACTGCATCAGGCCGTCTGAAAGCGATACTGCGGCTTGGGTAGTCGAAGCGCGGGTCAGTTTTTCGTTGGTTTCAGCATCGTAAATGGTGTAATCGATACGCAGGCAGCTTTCGATTTCAACGATATCCATATCAACGCGGATTTTTTGGCCGAAACGGGCAGGACGGATGTATTTGAGGTTCATCTGCACAATCGGCCAGCTGTACCCCTGTCGCCCCATTTCATTGTAGTCATAACCGATGGAAGACAAAAAAGCGCAACGTGCGGTTTCAAGGTATTTGACATAGTTGCCGTGCCACACGATGTGCATGGCATCTACGTCAAAAAAAGGAACTTCGGTTTTAAAGCTGTGTTGGCAGTAGATGTGTTTTTTCATGGTTTAAAAGAGTAAGTGTGATGGTTTCAGACGGCGTCTTCGCCCCAAAAATCATAAAAATTGAACCATTGTAGCGGATTTTGCGCACATTCTTGCGCCAGAATGTCGGCAAAACCCTGCATCGCGTCTTTGACGGCAGCCTCGCGGTTGCCGCGTTTCCAGCTGGAAGTATCGGTAAAGCGGCGCAGTTTCAAATGATAGCGGCCGTTTTGTTTGACGCAAAACAGCGTGTTTACCTGCGTTTTTAAAAGCGAAGCCAACAGCCATGCGCCTTGCGGCATAGGGGCAGTGTGGCCTAAGAAATTAATGTCGGCGGTTTTCTCGCCGCGTACAGGCACGCGATCGGCCGCGATGGCAATCCATTCGCCGTTTTCGATACGGTGGTTTAATTCCATCATCAGGGTGGTGTCCAAATCTGTCACCTGAATCAGACGGATATGATCTGCGCCGGCTTTTTGCAATGCCTCGTTAAATGCCTGCGCGTGTTTGCTGTGCACCAATACGTTGAGTCTGAAATTTTTATGGTGCGACACCAGCGCACGGCAAACTTCGGTATTGCCCAAGTGTGAGCAGGCAAAAATCTGGCCGCGTTCGTTGCGCTTGACTTGCGAATAGATGTCGTCCGGATCTTCAATTACCAAATCTTCATAACGGATTTTGCGTTGCCACACGGCAAAACGGTCGCAAACTGCTTCGCCAAATGCAACGAATTGTTTGAATACGCTGTGTTTCGGCAGGACGGTATGGGGAAAGGCCGTCTGAAGACGGGTTTGATAGCGTAAGACATGACGGCGCGGTTTGGGCGCGGTTGCATAAAAATACAGCACCACAAACCAAATGCACGGCCTCATTAAAAAGGCCGGCAGATGGCGCACCATCAATGTAGTCAGGGCGAGAAACAGGCGGCTGCCGCGTTCGGGTTGGGCCGCCCAATGGGTTTGTTTATGGTCGGTCATGGTTTCAGACGGCCTTTCCAAAAACTTTGCCCAATCGGTGTTTCAACATACCGAAAAACAGCCGTGTGTGCATTTTGCTGATGCGGACATTGTCGGCAAAGGCATCGAAGTGGGACACGCCGTCGGCGGCGTATTGGACGGGTGTTTTAACCCAAACCGGTTTGACGTCGCGCCAGTACAGGCGGATAAGGATTTCCGTGTCGAAGTCCATACGGTCGCCTACGGTTTCTTCGCGGACGACGGATAGCGCGGGTGCAAGCGGATAGAGGCGGAAGCCGCACATGCCGTCTTTGATGTCGCATGACCAAGTGTGCAGCATATTCCAAAAGTCGGTAATTTTGCGTCCGTAAAGCCGTGCTTTGGGCGCGTCGTCGCCGTATTGCGGCCAACCGCAGACAACGGCTTCGGGATTTTGTTCCGCAGCAGCAAGGAGTTTGGGTGTATCGTTTAAGCAGTGTTGGCCGTCTGCATCAACCTGCAAGACGTGGGTATAACCATGCTCTTCGGCGTATTCCAAACCGGTTTTGACCGCTGCGCCTTTGCCGCCGTTAATGGGGCGGTAAAGGACATCGATGCCGTCTGAAACCAAAGCCTGCAATACAGGTTTGCATTCTTCGCGTGAACCGTCGTCCACAATTAAAACGTTTAAACCGAAGCTGCGCATGGTTTCGGCAACGTGGCTGATGGTGGTCGGGTGGTTGTAATGTGGAATGAGGGCCAGGGTTTTCATCAATATTCTTTAGGCGACGTTAACACAATGCAGAGTATAACAAATAAACATGCCATAGCGTTTGAAAAGGCCGTCTGAAACGGCACTGACAAAATCGTTTGATTTCGTTTTTCACTGTTTCAGACGGCCTTTTATATGCCATTAATTCAGCATTGTACATGACTGACATCGAGGCATAAATCATGGAACTCGTTGAGCGTGCTGCGGTGTCCGATGCTGATGATGATGCTGTCGGGCAGTTTTTGTTTTAAAGCACGGTAGAGCATGGCTTCGGTCGGTTCGTCCAAAGCGGCGGTGGCTTCGTCGAGCAGGATGATTTTGGGCTTGGAGAGCAGGGCGCGGACGAAGGCGACGCGTTGCAGTTCGCCGGGGGAGAGTTTGTGTTGCCAGTCGTCGGTTTTGTCCAATTTATCAATGAGATAACCTAGGCGGCAGGTATTCATGGCTTCGGCTAACTCAGGATGCTGTTTGTCGATGTCGGGGTAACAAATCGCGTCGCGCAGGCTGCCTTGCGCCGTGTACGGGCGTTGCGGCAGGAAGAGGATGTCTTGATGCGGTGGATGGCTGACTTTACCACTGCTGCCGAAAGGCCAAAGCCCAGCCAGCGCGCGCAGCAATGAAGTTTTACCGCAACCGCTCGGGCCGCGTATCAACAGGGAATTGCCGCTTTTGAGGTTGATGTTGATGCCGTCTAATAAAACTTCGCCGTTGTGGCGGTATAGGGCGACGTTTTCCAAGATCAGGCCATCTGAAACTTCAGTAAGCTCGGGTTGTTGTGCAGTGTGTTGTTCTTCCGTGCTCAGCAAAAAGCCGTATAGACGTTCCAATCGGGCGCGGTAGGCGGTGAATTTGTTGTAGAACATCCGGAAGAAAGACAGCGCGTTTTGCAGTCGTGCGAAGGCTTGGACGGTTTGCTGGATGTCGCCGATTTTGATTTGTCCGGCAAACAGGCGCGGGGCTTGCAAAATAATGGGGAAGAGCTTGATACCGTTGGTGAACATATCGTTAAAGCCGCTTAAGCAGACGCTTTGCCGCGCGATGCGCCAACGGTTGCGGATGATGGCTTTGAAGCGGTCGGCAAGCTGGTCGTGTTCGTGTTTTTCGCCGTTGTAAAACGCGACGCTTTCGGCATGGTCGCGCACGCGGACAAGGGAATAACGGTAGTCGCCGTTGAGTTTTTCGTTTTCATAATTAAAACGAATCAAAGGGTTGCCTATCCACATGGCGATAAAGGTCGCCAAAATTACAAACATATAGACAAACCAAACGATGCCGTGCGGAATATCGAAGCCGAACACGGTCAGGATGCCCGCCAAACCCCACAAAACAACGGCAAATTCCAGCGAGGTAACGACCGAATTGACCATGCCGCGCACAAATTCGATGGTCGAAGCGATGAATTCCTGCGCGTCCTGTTGGATACGCTGGTCGATATTGTCCGGCGCATGGCGGCGCATTTGCAGGCGGTAGTAGTTTTTGTCGGCAAGCCAGCGCGAAGTCAAAACTTCATTGAGCCGCTCCGACCATTTAATCGCCAAGCCTTGATCGAGAAAGTCGTTGACGACGTTGTTAAACGCCCGTATCAGCACCACGCCCGCATTCATCGCTGCAAACATCCAAAACGCGGAGGCGTTCAAATCCTGCATCGAGTCGTAAAGCCCTTTGGACATAAATGTACTCAACACATTCAGCCGCACTTCGGTTAACAGCAACGTAATCATCGCCGTAATCAGCAGCAATACTTTAACTGCACTTTTCGGCGTCAGGCAAAGGCGCAGGATATAGCTAAACTCGCGCCCGAAGCGTGTGTTGCGTGCAAAAAACAGAATCACCGCCGAAGCTGCGGCGACCATCAACAAGGTCTGCACCAACCAAGACGGTGAGGAATAAAGCTCGGTTTGCCATTTTTGCATGGGTGTATTCTCTAAAAGGGTCGTAAAGGCCGTCTGAAAAGGACGGCAAATTTATTAAATTATGATCACTATGAAAATAGTTTTTCAAACTGTTGTATTTTTGTATTTACAAACAGTTCTTATTTGTTTTTGTGGAAAGTAGGAATCTTATCAAATATAATCACAAAGCTAAATTACTTTGTAATTTTTTACCCGATATAAGAATTATTAATATTTCAACTCAGAAGGAATTTATGAAAAGCAAATTAGCCTTAATGCCGCTTGTGGTTGCAAGCGCATTCGCCTACGCCGCCGATGAAGCCACTCCTGCTCCCGAAGCCCATGCAGAAGTGCAGGAAGTCAAAGTCCACGCCAACGCCAAACGCGTGAAGGCCGCACGCTCGTATTCTATTGCCAGTGACGGCGATATGCGCGACCGTGTGAATTTGGGTGTATTGGGTAAAGCCAATGCCTTTACCGCACCGATTACCGTGGTCAATTACGACGAAAAAGCCCTCAATAATACCGAAGCGCGTACTTTGGTAGATGCCGTAGCGAAAAAAGACGCTTCCGTTTGGCAGTTTGGCGGCGAAAGTAATACCTTGACCGGCCTGTATTTCCGCGGTTATCAGCTTGACTCGCGCCAATTCAGCGTCAACGGCTTGGCCGGTATGTATGGCACACAAGGTACGGCCAGCGTGCAAGCCGGCTCCGCACAACTGATTAAAGGCGCGTCCACCGCCGTAAACGGCATGGACCCTGAAGGCGCGGTATCCGGTTCCGTCAATATCGAAACCAAAAAAGCCGCCGACGAAGGCAACCGCAAAATCGGTTTGGGCTGGTTCAGCAACAACCGCGCCCAAGGTACGTTCGACTTGGGCCAACGCTTCGGCGAAAACAAAGAATTCGGCGTACGCGCCAACGGCAAACTGCGCCACGGCGACACCCCGCGCCACGGTTACAGCGAAGACAACAAAGAATTTGCTTTAAATGCCGACTACCGCGGCGAAAAAGTGCGCGTGGCGTTCGACTCCATCTACGCGAAACGCAAAACCAACGGCGGCCGCGCGCGTATGCAGGACATTCAAAACCTGCAAGGCCGTCTGTTTGATGCACCTGACGGTAAAACCAACCTGCTGCCTTCTTGGAACTGGCAAAACACCGTCGGCCAAACCAATATGCTGACGTTTGAATGGGATGCGTTCGACAATGCACAGATTACAGGCGGTATCGGCTACAACAAAGCGCGTTATTACGGTACGCTGATTTCCCCTACTGTATGTTTGAATGCCACCAGTACTTGTACCGATGCGCAAAACACAAACGCCAGCGGCAAAGTAACGGCCCGCAACTATGACTACAACACCGGTACGGCCCGTCTGACCGACCAATACTTCCGCACTTTAAGCATGAACCTGTCTGCGCGAGGCGAATTTGAAACCGGTCCGGTTACGCATAACTGGAGTACGGCTTTTGACCGTGTTATCCGTCAACGCGCCACTACGCGCGGTTTGTCAGCAGGCAGCAGCAGCGCGAAAATTTCTGCAAGCGGCGATATTGCTGAGCAACTTGATTCTTTCCAACCGGACTATGCAACCGATTGGGAAAGCTCTGCCAATCTTGATGCCAATATCAAAGTCAACAGCTTAGCCTTGTCTGATACACTGGGCTTTGCCGACAACAAATACCGTCTGACTTTGGGCGGTCGTTTCCAAGCGGTTGAATATACCGATAAAAAAGCAGGCCAAAGCGGCGATGCCAAACGCTTCAGTCCTATGTTTATGGCCGCGTGGGTGCCGCAACCTGATTTGGTCGTTTACGGCAACTACATGGAAGACTTGGAGCCTGCGGATATCAAAACCGACGATGACGGTAATACCACCATGTCTAAACCGCGTGTCAGCCGTCAGTTTGAAGTGGGTGTGCGTAAAAACTGGGGCAATTTCGTGACCACGTTAAACGCGTTCCAAATCAAACGTCCGGGCTACTGGCGCGGTTCTACCACCGGCAAAACAGACTTTGCCGCGTATAAAGCTTTGGGCGGCGCGGCAGGCGACAAACAAGGCATGGAACGCAGCCGCGGTATTGAGTTCAATACCTACGCGAACTTGCTCAACAATACTTTGCGTCCGACTTTGGGCCTGATGTATCTGCAATCGACCGTGAAAGACTACCCAAATTCACGTGATATGCTGGTTAACGGCGTACAAGTTGCCAATCCGCGCGTAATTGCCAAAGCAGGTTTGGAATGGGATACCCCGTTTACCAAAGGCTTGACCTTGAGCAGCAATGTTTCGTATTTTGGTAAGTCTTACCAAGACACGCAAAAACAATACGCCTTCCCGTCCTATACCTTGGTTGACGTAGGCGCGCGCTACAAAACCAAACTGGGCAAAAATACTTTGACCGTCAGCAGCTCGGTAGAAAACCTGTTTAACAAAAACTACTGGCAAGTACAGCGCGGCCAATACGACCGCAGCTTCGCCGTCGTCGGTATGCCGCGTACTTACTGGCTGAAAGCGGAATTGGATTTCTAATCTGATTTCGGTTTGACCGTAATAGCAGGCCGTCTGAAAAGGAATGATAAAAAGCAAAAATTTGTTTTTTATCCCTTTTCAGACGGCCTGATTTGATTGCCTTATGTTTTTTGCTTGAAAAATCTTACATGTTTTTTATGGATTTCACGCGAAACAAGGTTAATATTCCATTTTCACAATACATCATTCGAG
>NZ_JBQCWY010000004.1:0-30321 GCF_051956955.1 Neisseria sp. P0021.S005
TCGCTGCTACTTCGCTGGTCTCCATCTTCGGTGCATGTATGATGTTGCTGATATTGGAATTTTGGGTGGGCGTATTGGCTGTCGCGATACTTGCCCTGTTTTTATGGTTGCTGCCGCGTTTTGCCGCCATCAGCGAAAACCTATATTTCCATTTAAACAATCGGTTTGAACGCGACAACCACCTTATCCGCGACGGCAACGAGCATCAGCTCTACCGCCACTATGGCTGGTTTGCCAAACTACGCGTGCTGATTTCCAACCGCGAAGCCTTAGGCTATCTCAGTATCGGCATGGCGATGAGCGTATTGTTCGGCTTCGCCTTTATACACATGACGCTTAAAGGCTACGGAAGCGCCGGCCATATCTATTCCGTCAGCACTTATTTATGGATGTTTGCAATGAGCTTGGACGATGTACCGCGCTTGGTCGAACAATACTCCAATCTAAAAGATATCGGACAACGCGTTGAACTCTCGGAAGAAAACAATCTTTCTAAGGCCGTCTGAAACCTTAACACACTATCAGGACATATTATGAGTTGGTTTTATTTAATCTTAGCCGGTATGCTGGAAATCGGCTGGCCATTGGGCTTGAAGCTGGCACAACAGGAAGGCTACCGCTGGCATGGCTTTGCCGCCGCGCTTGCCTGCATCGTCGGCAGCGGATACTTCCTTTACCTTGCCCAAAAAAGTATTCCGATGGGTACAGCCTACGCCGTCTGGACAGGCATAGGCGCGGCAGGGGCTTTTTTGGTAGGCGTTGTATTTTTCAACGATGCTGCCAACTTCGGCCGCTGGCTTGGCGCATTTCTCATCATCTCCGGCGTCGTAGTGATGAAACTCTCCAGCGGAAACTGAAAATCTCGTTTCTATCCAATCCAAGGCCGTCTGAACGAGCATGTTCAGACGGCCTAATACCTTCCCGAATATAACGAAATCATCTTAAATTAAAACCAAGCATTCTTTCCTTTTTTCAGACGGCCTGTTTAAAGTGGCGATTGTCCATTATTCAAACAATCGGTTATAGCCGTCCAACAAAGGAATCCAAATGAGCCAAGCCAATCCGCTTCCACCCGAACTCTCCGTCCAACTCTCCACCCTATCCCCCACCCAACTTGCCTGGCTCTCTGGCTATTGCTGGGCGCAAAGCCAAGGCGTATCCGGAGCAGCAGCCGAACCATCTGCCCTGCAAGCAGCCGCCTCGACAGTCGGCCGCCGCGTATTAGTCCTCTCCGCCTCACAAACAGGCAATGCCCGTAGCGTTGCCGAATCATTACACACCAAACTTCAAGCCGCCGGCGTAGAAGCCCGCCTCAGCAGCACAGGCGATTTCAA
This sequence comes from Neisseria sp. P0021.S005, assembly GCF_051956955.1. Lineage (NCBI taxonomy): Bacteria > Pseudomonadati > Pseudomonadota > Betaproteobacteria > Neisseriales > Neisseriaceae > Neisseria > Neisseria sp. P0021.S005. The sequence continues at coordinate 1,335 of NZ_JBQCWY010000004.1, forward strand.
AAGCAAGACCCTGCCCGACGAAGACATCGTGCTTTTAGTTACCTCCACCCAAGGCGAAGGCGAACCGCCCGAAGAAGCCCTGCCCCTGTACAAATTCATCTACGGCAAAAAGAAACCTGAACTCAGCAAACTCACCTTTGCCGTCTTAGGCCTTGGCGATTCCTCCTATCCCAACTTCTGCCAAGCAGGCAAAGACTTTGATGCCAAATTTGCTGAACTGGGCGCAGGCCGTCTGAACGACTTGGGCATTTGCGACTTAGAATTCCAAGCCGATGCCGACGCATGGATTGCCGCCGTCGTACCCAAAGTAGCCGAATTAACCGCCCAAGCAGCAAGCCCAAGTATAACCGCTGCACCAAACAGTTCAGCAACACCAAGCAACGACGCCATTTATACCAAAGAAAAACCCTACACAGCCACCCTATCCGTGCGCCAAAAAATTACCTCGCGCGATGCGGAAAAAGACGTCGAACACATCGAAATCGACCTCAGCGGCTCAGGTTTGCATTATCAGGCAGGCGACGCACTCGGCGTATGGCCGCTTAATGCCGCCGACCTCGTCCAAGAAATCCTCGACCTCAACCAACTGACCGGCAGCGAAACCGTCCAACTTTCAGACGACCGCGAAACCGACATCCGCACCGCCCTGACCGAATCCGCAGACATCACCCAAAACACACCGGCATTCGTCCAACAATACGCCGAATTAACAAACAACGAAGAACTCAAAACCATAGTCGCAGATAAAGCCCAACTGGATGCCTACCTCGCCGCCACACCGCCCGTAGGCGTATTTGCCGCCCATCCACACCCACTGGACGCACAAACCCTATACAGCCTATTCCGCCCACAAACCCCGCGCCTTTACTCCATCGCCTCCGCCCAAGACGAAGTCGGCGAAGAAGTCCACCTTACCGTAGGCGTCGTCCGTTTCAACCACTACGACCACACCTACACCGGCGCAGCATCTGGCTACTTGGGCGAACGCCTCGAAGAAGGCAGCGAAATCCGTGTCTTTGTCGAACCCAACCCCAACTTCCGCTTGCCCCAAAACGGCGACACTCCCATCATCATGATTGGCGCAGGCACAGGCGTCGCCCCCTTCCGCTCCTTTATGCAACAACGCGCAGCCAATGGCGACAGCGGCAAAAACTGGCTCTTCTTCGGCAACCAACGCCTGGCCGACGACTTCCTCTACCAACTCGAATGGAGCGATTGGCGCAAAGACGGCCTCCTCACCCGCGCCGACCTCGCATGGAGCCGTCAAGGCGAATACAAAGTCTACGTCCAACACAAAATCACCGAACGCGCCGCCGAAGTTTGGAACTGGCTGCAACAAGGCGCACACATCTACGTCTGCGGCGACGCCGCACGCATGGCACGCGATGTCGAAAACGCCCTGATCGAAGTCATCGAAACCCAAGGCAAACTCAGCCGTGACGAAGCCGAAGACTACCTCAACGACCTGCGCGAAGACAAACGCTACCAACGCGACATTTATTGATTGGATAAACAAAAATAAAGGCCGTCTGAAATTCAGTTTTCAGACGGCCTTTTTAAAGAGCCTGCTCGGATTGTTATCAATTCACCCGGTTTTGCATTATAATTGTGCAAATTTGACTCACTCGAAAGAAAATAAATTGGAAGGATTACAACAACTTGTAGATTTATTGGTGGGTTTTGTCGATTGGATATTGAAATTACTGGCATTCTTGTTTTAAACTACGTTCCATTCTTTTATACATTAAAGACGTATTTTCATCATGCAAACCGCGCAACGCTCTGCTACTTTCTTCTATTGGTACCACACAAACGTGCGGTACTTTTTTGCGCTTGTCTAAAACAGACCAAATTGAAAATACGCAAATTAGAGCCGCCTCATTTGAGCGGCTTTTTTTATACCCACCATGGCCGCTTAAATCCACCCATTTTTAAGAAATAAGGAATACAGCCATGACTGCCTCAACTAAAATCCACAGCCAAACACAAATGTTACACACCTGCCGCATGGTCGTTGACAGCAACAGCCACCACAGCATGCTCAACATGCACACTTTGCCTGATTCGCCTGACAGCCTCATCAGCGAAGCCCTGATTCCGCAAGTACGCACCATCGCGACCTTGATTGCCGCAGAGCGCCACGACTTCAATCAAAGCAGCCCCAACGTTTTTACTGATGAAGCGGATTTCTTCGCAGCGCGTATTTTGGTTTTGGGCGTACGCCGTTTCCATTTGGATATTACCCTGTTGCCCATGCTCAAAACCGCCAACAAACGCGCCGAAGCTTTCGCCAAACGCCATCACATGCCCTTCTCTCCCGCTGAAATGCAAATGTCCCTGCACACCCGCCGCCCTGCCAACCTGCTGATTATCGAAACCGAACACGAAATGCCCGCACTGGGCAATCTGGCTGCCAACAGCCGTGCATTTGCAGCGCAACTTTCCAATATTATTTTGTAAAACTACTTGAAAAACAGGGAAATGGTTTAATATTAGGCGAACACACTCCGCCGAAATCTCGGCAAAGACAAACTTCTCTCAGGAAAAACAATGAAAAAACTGATTGCCTTAGCCGCCCTTTCCACTTTTGCCCTTGCTGCCTGCAAAGACAATACCCAAGCGCAGCTTGAGCAGCAACAAAAACAAATCGAAGCATTACAACAACAGTTGGCACAACAAAACGGCCAACAAGAAGACAATACGGTTTACCAGCTCACGCCTGAAGCCGTGAAAGACACCATTCCTGCCGAGGCACAAGCTAACGGCAACAACGGCCAACCGGTAACCGGTACAGACGGCCAACAATATATCTACGACCAATCCACCGGCAGCTGGCTGCTGCAAAGCTTGGTGGGCGCGGCAGCCGGTGCATTTATCGGCAACGCATTGGCCAACAAATTCACACAGGCAAGCAATCAAAACAGCCCGATTGCACGTCAAGCCCGTGCCAACTATTATCAAACCGCACGTCCAAACAGACGCACCAGCCAACAGCTGAATACGCGCACCCTGCGTGCCCAGCAACAAAACGCTCAACAGCAACAGCGTTACCGCGAAACCGCGCGTCAGCCTTCCAACTACCGCCGCCCAAGTATGGGTCGGGGCTTTGGCCGCCGTCGCTGATTCGGTTTATATTCCATCTTTAATATAAATACGCACAATATAAAAGGCCGTCTGAAAATCTGATTTTCAGACGGCCTTTGGTTTTCTCTATTTTCTTATTGTAGACTTGCGGATCTGGTTGTATGCATTATGCCCAGAAGTCTCGCGGAGCGTCCAATACAGGTTTGACGATGCCGGTACGGATGGCAAAATCGCCAAAACCTTCATCATCTAAACGGTTTCGAGACCAATCTGCCACCCAGCCTTCGACAATTTCAAGGATTTCAGGTTCGGTAATGTTTTCTTTAAACAAACGAGGAATGCGGGTGCCTTCACGGTTGCCGCCTGCGTAAAGGTTGTAGCGGCCGACCGCTTTACCGACCAAACCGATTTCTGCCAGCATGGCGCGGCCGCAACCGTTGGGGCAACCGGTTACGCGCAAAACGATGTATTCGTCTTCCAAACCATATTTGGCGAACATTTCGTCAATTTTATCGGAGAATGTTGGTAGGAAACGCTCAGCCTCCGCCATTGCCAACGGACAGGTCGGCAAGGCAACGCAGGCCATCGAGTTCTCACGCTGGATGGTAATCGATTTGCTGATAAGGCCATGGTCTTTGGCGATTTTATCAATCGTGTCTTTCAATTCGGGCGGTACATTGGCAACCACCAGATTTTGGTTTGCCGTCAGACGGAAGTCGCCGGGATGGATTTTAGCAATTTCGCGGATACCTGTTTTCAACGGCCTACCGGGATAATCGAGCAGACGGCCGTTTTCAATAAACAAAGTCAAATGCCAGTTGCCTTCATGCCCTTGTACCCAGCCGATGTGGTCGCCGCGATGCGTAAATTCGTAAGGGCGGATAGGTTCAAATTTAATGCCCATGCGCCTTTCGACTTCTTCTTTGAACACATCTACGCCGACGCGTTGCAGCGTATAGCGTGTACGCGCTGCTTTGCGGTCGCTGCGGTTGCCCCAGTCGCGCTGGGTGCTGACAACAGCTTCAGCGGCGTTGAGGGTGTATTCGAGCGGAACGAAACCAAATTCGTAAGAAATGTTCGGATAAGTTTTGGTATTACCGTGTTCGCTGGATAAGCCGCCACCGACCAATACATTGAAGCCCACCAACTTGCCGTTTTCTGCAATCGCCACAAAACCCAAATCGTTGGAATGAATGTCCACATCGTTGTCGGGCGGAATTACGACGGCAGTTTTAAATTTGCGCGGCAAATAGGTTTTACCCAAAATCGGCTCGACCTCATCAGCAATTTCTTTATTACGCGGCTCGGTCGGCTCGGTTGTAAACACTTTTTCACCGTCCAGCCAGACATCGGCATATGCCATGGTACGCGGCAGAAGGTGCATACTGATGCGCGCCGCCCATTCATAGGCTTCTTGATGCAACGTGCTTTGCACCGGATTGCTGGTACACAACACATTGCGGTTGACATCGCTGGCTGTGGCAATGGAATCCAAACCAAGTTTGTGCAATGCCTGATGTGCCTGTTTTAAATCGGTTTTCAAAATGCCGTGGTATTGAAAGGTTTGACGGTTGGTCAGGCGGATAGAGCCGTAAATCGTATTTTCACCGGCAAATTTGTCAATACCCAGCCACTGCTTCGGCGTAATGATGCCGCCGGGCAAACGGCAACGCAACATCATGTTTTTTAAGGGTTCAAGTTTTTGTTCGGTACGCTCGGCACGGATATCGCGGTTGTCCTGTTCGTACATGCCATGGAAACGGATAAGTTGAAAGTTGTCGGCAGTAAAGCCGCCGGTAAAATTGTCTTTCAACTCCTCCTTAATCGTACCGTGCAGATAATCGCTGCGCTCTTTCAAGGCTTCGTTGCCGGACAAAGGCGTCTCAGGCAGCTTGGCTCGTGGATCGGTTGTGGTAGCAGTCATTGAAGCACTCCTTATTTTTGGTATAGGCGTTACTTTAATGAGGCCGTCTGAAAATGAGAAAGAATGGTTTGTTTGTTTTAAAGACGATTTTGTTATATTGGCAAAATATCGCACTAACTTATAGACAATTTGAATTTACTATATTTATGTTCTGACTGATGAACGTTGGCAGATCAAAAATAAACTAAATCGATGGCTTACATCATTAGCCTGCGTCAAGCCCGATTTTAATTAAATCCACTATAATCCATTATCTTCCACGGACTTAAACCGTAAAAATACAGCAAGCAAACTTTATGCCTCACTCCCTTATACGCACCTTCGCACAAACCTTTGGTTTTCCCTATACAGAAACGTTGCAGAAACTGCCCCCACTGGAAGGTAACCGTCATCTACATTTGGGTGCATTAGCCGACTTCTACCGCCATATGGACGGCATATGGCATTCCGACAATCTACTTGCCAATTATTGGCTGGAGATGGAAACTCTGTTTTTACAATGGGTGACTTATCCCAAATTGCCCAACAGTTGGCACGATTGGGCCTTCGGCTGGGATAGGAAGACCAAGCAATATCTGCCTACACAAGGCTGGCGTGAAGAATGGGCGATATTTGGCATAATGTTTGACGATTCAATTCTTTTTGCTGATACCACCGCTCCCGGCAGTCCTGTTTATTGGTTGATAATAGGTTACGGTACAATAGAAAAACGCCGCCTTATCGCCCCTTCCGTAGCAATACTAATGCAAACCTTATTGGCAATTTATGATTTTGAGCGCGAATGGCGGAAAGCAGGCGGGGAGTTCTACGATGAAGAAAGCTGCGACATACCTCCAGAATTATATTCTGCTCTGCATGATTTACTACAACGGGAACTGCCACCAGAATGCGCGGCAGGATTTGAAAAAGCGTTTTGGGGCTGATGCTGTAATTGCAATCTAGAAAACCTATTCTCTAGCCGTCTGAAATTTCGGCTTTAGGGAACAATTATTTAAAATAATATGATTGATTCGTTTGAAATATCAGTTTGAAAATGCTTGAAGGATTGATAGGCTGCTGAGATATGAAAAGGCCGTCTGAAAATCTGATTTTCAGACGGCCTTGATATTGGATGGGGCAAACCGATTAGGCTTGTTTGTTCCAACGTTCGATAGATTCTTTGATGACTTGTTTCGCTTCTTCTACATCGCCCCAATATTCAACTTTAGTGGTACCTGCTTTTTTCAGGTCTTTGTAGTGGTTGAAGTGGAACTCGATTTGTTTGATCAGTTGTTGCGGCAAATCGGCCAAAGTTTTGTAGGCGTTGCCGTTGTTACGGTCGTCGGCCGGAACGCAGACGATTTTGTCATCCACTTCGCCGTCGTCAACGAATTTCATCACACCGATAACGCGTGCTTCCAGGAAAATACCGGTTGCCAAAGGCTGCTCGGTCACCAGCAATACATCCAATTCGTCGCCGTCTTCGTCCAAAGTTTGCGGAATGAAGCCGTAGTTGGTCGGTTTGGCGAAAATTGCCGGTTCAACGCGGTCGAGTTGGAAAGCGGCCAGTTTGCGGTTCCATTCGATTTTGTGGTTGCTGCCCGCAGGGATTTCGTTGACAACGTTGATGATGCCGCCGTCCACATCGCCCGGGGTCAGGATTTTATTGAAGTCTGCCATGATGGTTTCCTTTGATTTTAAATAGAGTCAAACGGCGAAAGTATAGCAAACCCAAGGCCGTCTGAAAATGTGAAACTGTCGTATTCAGACGGCCTTTTTGGCATTCAGCCTTTTGACCAGTTCTAAAATTGCGCGTTTATTGGAAGGCGAAAACACTTTTTCTGCCGCTTCTTCCGCACTAAACCAACCGTAGGCAACGTGTTCGTCCGGTTGCAGGACGATAGGCGTATCGCGCGGAATTTGGGCGGAGAAGATGTGTTCGCGGTTTTCAAAAACGCCTTTGGGATAGCGATGGCGCCAGTGATGATAGATTTCATAAACGGTGCTGTCGTGCCAGTTTTCCAGCTGTCCGTCTGCAAGGCGGATACCGGTTTCTTCCCACACTTCGCGCCATGCGGTTTCTTCGATACGCTCGCCCTCTTCCAAGCTGCCGGTAACCGACTGCCAAAAACCTTGCGGCGCCGTGCGTTCAATCAGCAGGATATTGCCGTCTTTATCATACAAAACAACCAAAGCGGAAACGGGATACTTCAAAGGCTTACTGCTCATGACTTGTCCTTGCCGGTTTGGTTGGGGAGGCTGATTTTTTGTAGTAAGTAAGCCAAAAGGTTTTCCATGTATCACTCAAAAATGGGAAATTGATATTCAGACGGCCTTTGCCGGAAATCCGCAAAGGCCGTCTGAAATTATACCTGATTTAACTGCGCCAGTTTCCGAGACACCAGCTCTGCCGCTTCTTCCGGCGAGTTGGCTTTAAATCCTGCTTCACCAAAATACGAAATTTTAGGCAAATCACACAAAAACTTATCGACGTCTTGCGCCGTCAAAAAACGGCCGTGCAAATCGAATCCGACATTTAAAGCACGCCCTTTGATTTCCGCCACCCTGTCATGCAAATGGCCGTACAAGTGATACCAGCCCTGATAGCAGCCGTCCCATTCCTGAATCGGATAGTGAAAGAGAACCAGTGTATTCTTAATTTCCGGCAATTTGAGTTTCAAATACGGCAGTATGGACGACAGCAGCGGATGGCCGTCATGCTTGGTTTGGCTGCGGAAAAAATCGGCATACTGCCGAATCACATGATCATGATTGCCGTAAATCAAGTGATGTTGCCCGTTTAACCGCGACAAAACGCGCTCTATCTGCTTATGGTCTTGGGCAAAGGAAAAATCGCCCAAGTTGTACACCGTATCTTCAGGCGTAACGGTTTCATTCCATATCCGGATTAAAAATTCATCCATCTGCTCCACGTTATCGAACGGTCGAAATTGGGGGCAGAATTTAGCGATGTTTTTATGTGAGAAATGTAGGTCTGATGTGAAGTAGGTTTTGCTCATACCGTGCTTTCTGCGTTGCAGGCTTGAATCGTATCACGCGCGGGCGTATGCTGAGTAATGTTTATTGTGTGCTTCAAGGAGTTTTTATGCGTTTGGTTATTGCCGCGCCGGCCAACGGCGCAATATTGAAAGACGCGCTCAAAGCGCATCTGCAAAACGACCCGCGCGTCAGCAGCTTGGTCGATTTATCCTCGCCCGAAGGGACCTATCCGCAACTCTCGTTTGCCGCGGCCGAAGAAGTCGCGGCAGGACGCGCCGACCGTGCGCTGTTGATTTGCGGCACCGGCGTGGGTACGGCAATCGCCGCCAATAAGGTGCGCGGCATACGGGCGGCAACGGCGCATGATTTACTCACGCTCCACGGCTCGGTGGAAAACTATGATGCGCAGGTTTTATGTATGGGGCAAAACGTGATTGCCGCTCCGGCTGCTTGGGCATTGGTCGATATCTGGTTGGACTTGCGTCACGACACAAACAGCGGCTATGCACCTAAAGTCGGTGAAATTGAAGCATACGAGCGCGGAAAATAAATACATGTTGCTCCATATATTTTCAGACGGCCTTACAATTGCCGCAAGAATGCTTGGATAAACGCAATCTTATCCAATTCCGGTATGGCGTTGAACGCTTCGCGATGTTCGCGGATGTGGTCGATTAAAGGGTAAAACTCTTCGTCGACGTGGCGTTTGTCGAGCTTGCGTCCGATGTTGCCTTCGTTGCTTCGTCCCAGAAACTTGGAAATCAAGTAATACGGCGATTTGAGTTTGAACAGCATTTCGCCGGTTTGGGCATCAAACACCATAAAACCTTCGTGCTCCACATTTTTCAGACGGCCTTTCAGCTCGCCGAACGTGATGTTTTTCAGCGTTTCTGGACGGCGAACGCCGTATTGTTTGCCGATTTCGTCCAATTCCGCTTCAGAAAATTGACGGCCGGTCGCCACATCAATGCAGCCGATTAAGGTTTCGCCCAATGCTTCGCGGATGATGTGCACGTCTTTCGCATCTGTGATTTCAAACAAAAAAGTATGGTTTGGATAAGCGTGGAACAGGGTTTCGTATTGAGCGCAATGTGCGGCGGTCATGTCGGCAAACGCACTATCAAGCGAGCCGGTAGTCGAATACAGCACTTTGCCGTCAAACGTCGCGCCGTGGGACGGATGGTCGTCTGAAAGCGATACGAAAGTACAGCAGCCGAGGAAGCCGTTTACTTTCACCACCGCATCTACCAGTCTCTCGTCGCCGATTATGATCGGATAACGGCTGCATTTGGCAATACGTTCCGAATAATTGAACACTTTTTTAAACGGACGCACGATGATGCGGTTGTGCGCGTCGATAATCAAACCGCGCATTTCCAGCAAAGCATCATCAAAGCAGTTGTTATAGAACACGCTGCGTGCGTATTTCAACACGCGCAATTCAGGATAACGCTTGGATGCTTTGGCAGTAAAGTTACGGCTGCCGTGTTGCAGATAATGATCGGTCACAAAGGTTTGCTGCGCCTCATCAAACAGCAGCGGCTTATGCTCGATAGCCTGCATCTGTTTGATTTTTTCTAACTGCTCTGTATTTGCCGGCTGCACAGCCTCGATATGGATTTCGTTTGCCACACGGTTTTAGTTCAGCTTGATATACGCCGCCAACACATCATGCTCTTTCACGCCGTGCAGATTGGGATAGAAATTGTGCAGTCGATAAATTTCTGTTTCAAAACCGCTTTTCTCCGCCTGATCCAATAAATGACGGCAACGCGAAGCTTTTTGGTTGGTATTGGAATTAATGATCAAAATATTTCGATTCGGATTTTGGCGTCCAAGTCTCAAGGTTTCAGTCATCAAGGCATTGCCGCATTTCTGCGCCTTATCCACCGCTTCGCCCGACCAACGATATTCACCGTATTCATCGGTAATAAACAAATCGTTTTCAATACGGACAACTTCCGCATCCTGATACTGCGCTTTAAATTCGGCGGCTTTTTGTTCGGCAAAAGTCGATTTTCCCGAACCCTGATGACCGCGTATTAAGATAAATTTTTGCATTTTGTTTCCTTATTCTTGTTCTCAGCTTGTCCTGAATAAATAGGCCGTCTGAAAAAATATTTCTACCCTTTTTTCAGACGGCCTTAGCTTCAGTTCACAGCTGCCAGCGGCGTTTTCTCAATCTCATCTACCCAGAAATCTGTACCCATACCTCGTTCGGCAAAGGAACCAATCAGGGCAAACACTTGGTCGGAGAAGCCGCCGATGTTCAAGATATCGTGACGGTTTCGTGCTTGAGCCTTGGTGTAAGGCTGGATATCCAGGCAAACGAGTTTGGCTTCGGGACAGCGTTTTTTCAGGATGTCCCATTCTTTCATCAGACTGGTTTTACCACCCCATCGTTGGCTGTCATCTGCCCAACTTTCGTTGTCTGACACGATGACGACCAAATCCACTTCAGCTTTTTCACGGTTCAACATGGCAAGCGGTGCGCTACATGCTGTTCCGCCTCCACCGATATTGGCGAGTTTTTCGGCGTTGGTCATGATGCTGTCGCGTGGGTTGAGCTTCACGTTTACCGTGATTTGCTCAAACGGTATCACGCGGGCTTGCGGATTAGTACGCAACATGGCAGCGGACACAAGTGCGGCAATGTCGATGCAGCGGGTTTTGGTGGACGCACTGCCGCGATAGCCGGTAACCGGGCTGTGCATGGAGCCGGATACATCCGGGCAAACCACGACTTTGCCTTGGATTGCCGGTACGTTTTGTACGGCAGTTTCCATCGCATCTTGCAGGGCTTCGCGGATTTCAAACGGCATTTGGTCAGATGTTGCCTGATACGCGGTCAGCAATTGGTAAGGCAGGACGCGGGCGCGGGCAATGGCGGTTTCGTCACGCAGTTTTTCTGCCACCATTTTGATGTTTTTGCTTTTGGCAAATACTTCATGGCGCAGGAAAGTGTTCAGGTTTTGGCGAACCTGCTGCCATGAGCCGTTGCGGGCGATTTGCGCCCAGTCACCGCAGTTCAAGTCTAAAGCTGTAAGCATTTGGAAAGGAACGTTGGGCAATTCGCCTTCTCGGCTTTGTTTGTAATCTTCAAAAGCACGGGTAATGGGCGACAATGCTTCGCGATCGTACGGTTTGCCGATCAGCCATGCAAACCATGCGGCACGCCATGCTTCACGCGGTTTTGGGTGCACCATTTTGACCACGTCTGCCAGCGACGGCGAATTTCCGACAGCGGCGTTCAACAGTTGTTTTTCGGTGGCGGTCAAAAGCCAAGTCTGCATCAGTTTTTTCGGACGGTTGCCGAAGGATTTTCTGCCGACTGCGCCGCTGCGGATAATTTGTGCGAAGTTACGCAACATTTTACCGTTGTCCACCACTTGGTCGAATACACGAGCGAGCATGTTCACGTCTTTTTGCGCCAACACGGCAAGCAACAGCGCAGGCATATCTTTCATAAAACCTTTTTGACGGGCATATACGGCAGTTTTGGCAATAAACTCGGCATCCAGGCTTTCTGCCAATTTCAGCACTTGGTCAAGTTGGCTTTGTGCATCAGCATAGAAGGTATTATTCAGACAACCGGTAGCCGCAAGCTGTGCCAGCTGTTGTTTGGGCGTCAGCGTGTAGGCGATGCCGCCGGCTTCATTATGGGTATCGGTTTTAGTAAAACGGTTTTTAATAGATTGAAACAAATTAGTATTAGCCATTTTCATTTTCTTTCATATTGTTGGTTTGAGGCCGTCTGAACTTGTTTTAGCTTTGTTTTTCAGACGGCCTTGAATGGGTGGCAGCGTGGCGGCTAAAGATGAAGAGAAGCGTTTTTAACTGAAAGCTAATGTATTCTCTTCCGGGCATCCGCCTACTGCCGTAGGGCGACCAGTTTAATTAGGATCATTCGGGTTTGTAGCAAGAAAGGAATGTAATCCTAATAGCATTCGCCCATAAGGGGTGGCACATTGGGCAACAAAGAGTGGAGAAATTTTTACGCGCTCTATCCTCTGAGCTACTCTGCCATAGTTGGCGACAGAGACGGGACTCGAACCCGCGACCTCGAGCTTGGTAGGCTGTAATTCCTCCGGTATTTGCCAAATATACCGAAAACGGTTTTTATATCAGCCCGCCTGAATATTTCAGACGGCCTCGAATGGATGGCAGCGTAGCGGATAAACATGAAGAGAAACGGTTTTAACGTGAAAGGTTAATGTACCCTCTCCGAGCATCCGCCTGCTGCCGTAAAAGTAATATGGCACGCAACAAGTTTTTAAGGGAAACATGCCTTTACTCTACCAACTGAGCTACTCTGCTATTTTGGATAACAGAGACAGGACTCGAACCTGCGACACAAGGATATCCATGTTGTAGTTTCCCCAGGCATTTGCCTGCCATATTGAAAAGGGTGAGCGACTAAATAAACAAGACGTTCAACGTCTATCAGACGAGACAGGATTCGAACCTGTTAATCCAAATGTAGTCTTGTTGGCATTCGCCCTGTAACCACACAGCAACTAAATTTACGGAAAATTTTTCTCCGGTAACTGTATTTCCCGAAGCATCTGCTGTATCGTTACATTCACAACATAGCCAACAGCGTGCCAAGAATAAAATTTTTATAAAAATAATTTTTAATTAATTGAATATAAAGAAAATATATTTTAAAGTGGCTTTTATCGCCAAATAGCGTATAATACTAAAAAATATATTTATAGATAGTTATATAGAAAATAAAATATACAAGGATATATGATGCGATTCGATGATTTGGACAAACACTTGCGGCTAAGTAAACGGAAAATTTGTCCTGGAAAAATAATTTAAAGACCCTCTGAAACATGAATACCATCCCCAAAAAACAAGTCGCCGTCAGCTTTCTTGGTACAGTGCTGGACAAAGGTTTCGGTCAGGGCCGTTGGTTGAAATGGCGGCCAAACGTCGCCATGAATCAGCGTCAAGATTTTCATCTCGACCGTATGGAGCTGTTTTATGCGGAGAAATACCGCGAACTGGCGGATCATGTAAAAGCCGATATTCAGCAGGTGTCGCCGCACACAGTCGTCAATCTCGTGCCTATGGAGCTGGCAAACCCGTGGGATTTCTCCGAGGTTTATACCAAACTGCACGATTGGGCAGCAAACTATCCATTTGATACAGAAGAAGAAACCTATCTCACCCACATCACGACAGGTACACACGTTGCCCAAATCTGCCTGTTTTTATTGGTGGAATCACGTCAAATCCCCGGCGTACTGTTGCAAACCGCTCCGCCCAAAAATCAAAGACGCAGTATGGAGGACGGCAATGTCGGTAGTTATGAAATCATCGATTTGGACTTGGCGCGTTACGACGTGCTGGCCGAACGCCTCGCCGCCGTGCGCGATGACGCAGTGCGCTACCTGAAAAGCGGCATTTCTACCCAAAACGCCGCCTTCAACCGCATGATTGCCGAAATTGAACAAGTCGCACTCAACTCTCCTTCCCCCATTCTGCTTTCCGGCCCGACAGGCGCAGGTAAATCCATGCTGGCACGCAGGATTTTTGAATTGAAAAAAGCGCGCCATCTGATTAAAGGCACATTTGTCGATGTAAACTGCGCCACCCTTCGCGGCGACGGCGCAGCATCTGCCCTGTTCGGCCACAAAAAAGGCGCCTTTACCGGTGCTGCAGAAAAGCGTGAAGGCTATTTGAAAACCGCCGACGGCGGTGTATTGTTTTTAGATGAAATTGGCGAATTGGGCTTGGACGAGCAAGCTATGTTGCTCAAAGCCATTGAAGAAAAACACTTTTATCCCGTCGGCAGCGACAGCGAAGTCAAAAGCGACTTCCAACTTATCGCCGGCACCAACCGCGACCTACGCCACGAAATCCGCGCCGGACGCTTCCGCGAAGACCTGTTCGCCCGCATTAATATCTGGAATTACCCACTACCTGCACTCGCCAACCGTCGCGAAGACATCGAGCCCAACGTCGAACACCAGCTCGCCTTAGCCTCGCAAGAACTCGGCCGAACCACCCGCTTCAACAAAGAAGCCCTGGCCACCTACCTCGACTTCGCCCACTCCAACCAAGCACCATGGCGCGGCAACTTCCGCGACCTCGCCGCCAGCATCATGCGCCTGGCCACACTCGCGCCGCAAGGCAGGATACAAGTAGAACAAGTCCAAGCCGAAATCGAACGCCTCAAATGGTTATGGTCGGAAGAACCCTTTTCAGACGGCCTCCTACATAACAGGCCGTCTGAAAAAGCACAAGACTACCCCGATAAAATCGATTGGGACACATTGGATTTATTCGACAAACTACAACTGCAACACGTTATCGACGAATGCCGCAAACATCCCAACATGGCCGCCGCCGGCCGTGCATTGTTCAACGTCTCCCGAACAGAAAGGGCAAAAGTCAATGACAGCGATCGACTGAGAAAGTATTTGCAACGGTTTGGACTGGAATGGGGGGATATTTAAATAGAGTGGGCAGACTAGTTCATTTTGAGAGCATTATTTTTTATCATTTATAAAAAACAAAAGGCATCAATCTGATGCCTTTTTATTTTCGTTAACATAAAAAATTAACGTTCATACCAACGTTTGGTCGATTCACGAATCACTTCTTTGGTTTACTTCAAAAATGCCGCATGATAGGCAATATGCTCGCCAACAAAACTGGCGATGAAGTAATAGCTATGATCATAGCCTTTGTGGAAGCGCACATCGACTGGTTGATTTGCCGCACGACAGGTTTCAATAAAATCTTCGGTACGTAATTGTGTTGGCAAAAACTCATCTTCCAAGCCCTGATCAATGCGCATACCTTGTACTTTATAGCCTTGTTGAATGAGTGAGCTGGCATCATATTGCTGCCATTTTTCGCGATCTTTTCCTAAATAGGCAGAAAAGGCTTTTTCTCCCCAAGGCACGAGGCTAGGCGATAAAATGGGCGAAAAGGCAGAAACACTTTGATAACGTTCTTGGTTTCGCAGCGCCAATACCAATGCGCCATGTCCGCCCATTGAATGTCCCATAATCGAACGTTTGCCGTTGGTAGGGAAATTTTCCTCAATCAGACTAGGCAACTCATTCAAAATATAATCATACATTTGATAATTCGTCGCCCAAGGCTGCTCGGTCGCATTCAAATAAAAGCCCGCACCTTGCCCTAAATCGTAAGCAGCATCATTCGGCACTTGCTCTCCGCGAGGGCTGGTATCGGGAGCAACCACAATTACTTGATGTTCTGCCGCGTAACGCTGAAAGCCTGATTTGGTAATGAAATTTTGTTCCGTACACGTTAAGCCGGAAAGCCAATAAATCACACCAAGCGGTCGATTCTCCGGATTATCCGGCAAATAGACGGCAAATTTCATTTCGCATTGCAGCGTTTGGGCATGGTGTGCCCACACTTGTTGCGAACCACCAAAAATTTGATGTTGTTCAATCAGTTTCATCGCGTACCTTAGTAATGAATAACAGCGCGGATCGATTTACCTTCATGCATTAACTCAAAGGCTTCATTAATTTGATCGAGCGTCATTGTGTGGGTCACAAACGGTTCTAACTCGATATCGCCTTTCATTGAATCTTCCACCATTTTCGGCAGTTCAGAGCGGCCTTTCACGCCACCAAACGCCGTGCCTTTCCAAACACGACCGGTTACCAACTGGAACGGGCGAGTTGAAATTTCTTGCCCTGCACCCGCTACGCCGATGATAATGGATTGTCCCCAACCACGGTGTGCGCTTTCTAATGCTTGACGCATCACGTTTACATTGCCGATACATTCAAAGGTATGGTCAATACCCCATTTATTGATGTCTAACAACACATCTTTGATTGGTTTATCGTAATCGTTAGGATTTAAACAATCCGTTGCACCAAATTGTTTTGCCAGCTCGAATTTTGCAGGATTGGTATCAATAGCAATAATACGACCCGCTTTAGCTTGACGTGCACCTTGCACCACAGCTAAACCAATCGCCCCTAAACCAAACACTGCAACAGAGTCGCCTTCTTGCACTTTTGCCGTATTATGTACCGCACCAATACCTGTGGTAACGCCGCAGCCGAGTAAACATACTTGTTCGTGGTTTGCTTCCGGGTTGATTTTCGCCAGTGAAACTTCGGCAACAACTGAGTATTCACTGAAAGTCGAACAGCCCATATAGTGATAGATCGGCTGACCTTGATAAGAAAAACGCGTCGTGCCATCTGGCATTAAGCCTTTACCTTGTGTATCACGCACTGAAACGCATAAGTTGGTTTTACCTGAACGACAAAACTCACATTCGCCACATTCAGCGGTGTAAAGAGGAATGACGTGATCACCTGGTTTTACGCTTGACACACCTTCGCCCACAGCAACGACCACACCCGCACCTTCGTGTCCAAGCACCACAGGGAATACGCCTTCAGGATCGCTTCCTGACAACGTAAACGCATCAGTATGGCACACACCAGTGTGAGTGTTACGAATTAACACCTCGCCTTTGCGTGGCATTTCTACGTCGATTTCCACAATTTGTAAGGGTTGATTTGGGGAGAATGCCACCGCCGCACGAGATTTGATGGTTGGATTGGTTTGTTTAATTTCCATTATTTTTGCCTTTTAATTCATTAATAAAGTTATCTAGCCTACGAAAGATAACCACAGTTTATACTTTGGAACCCACCCTGAAGCAAGCATTTTTGCAATTTTGGCTCCGGCGATAGCTTGATCGACTAAAGGGCTGCCATGTAATTGGCGGTTAAAGGCTTCCGAATATTTCCCTTAGTCATGAAGCTGTCCAGTATGGCAGGCACCGAATACCCGAGCAAACTCCACCGCCATTTCCCCAACATTGACCAAATGGCTTTGTAAGGTTTGCCAATGTTCGTAAGGCAAGAGATTACCGAGTTTGTCTTGGGCAGAATGGGCGTAGTAAATTAGGGTTTTCATATTGAAATTCTAAAAAATTTAAACTGATATTATGCAATGATAATATGATATTAAATTTAATATGCAAATAGAAAAAATGCTGTCTGAAACTTTTTCAGACGGCATTGTTATTGATTACCCTTTATGACTTGCTTCTAATATCCTTCACAGCTTTCACTAAAGCTTCGGAAAGCGAAGGATCAAAAGAAGAGCGGTCTGCTTGGACAATATTTGAACATACAGCCCCTCTTCCTTACTTAGACATGAGATACGGTGGCAGAGTTTCAACACACAGCCGCCCGAAGGCGGCTGGGGCCGGTAAAGGCGGCGAGTAGAGGGTTTTGCTGGTTTCAACACACAGCCGCCCGAAGGCGGCTGGAGCCGCGATAGTGATTGCTGACACGGCCAAAACACTGCGTTTCAACACACAGCCGCCCGAAGGCGGCTGAAGACCAAGACACCGTCTACGACGACAGCGACCTGTTTCAACACACAGCCGCCCGAAGGCGGCTGCTTTTTAGCCAAAATGGGCGAATCCATCGCGCCTGTTTCAACACACAGCCGCCCGAAGGCGGCTGATTGAAAAATGCGGATATTTCAATGGATCGCATAAGTTTCAACACACAGCCGCCCGAAGGCGGCTGGATTTGGGTCAACAGGCCGTCAAATTCCAAGATAGTTTCAACACACAGCCGCCCGAAGGCGGCTGCATCGTAGTTATCGGCAAGGGCGCGTAATTGCGTGTTTCAACACACAGCCGCCCGAAGGCGGCTGCCACCACCGCCACCGGCAGGCGCGTGAGCTTTGGCAGTTTCAACACACAGCCGCCCGAAGGCGGCTGAATACTGTTCTTGCGAGATTCCAGCGTGTTTTGGTTTCAACACACAGCCGCCCGAAGGCGGCTGTTAACCATTCCGTCAATATTAATTACTCTTTCGATGTTTCAACACACAGCCGCCCGAAGGCGGCTGCATTGTAAAGGCGGCCTCTATCAATACATAGGCGTTTCAACACACAGCCGCCCGAAGGCGGCTGAATTAACAATCCATGCTTGCTTGCTTTTAATCCGTGTTTCAACACACAGCCGCCCGAAGGCGGCTGGAAAACATTAGGCCGTCTTCGTCCAAAAAGTTGAGTTTCAACACACAGCCGCCCGAAGGCGGCTGACATTGATGCCGGTTCTGCGCAGTCGGCGTTTGCCGTTTCAACACACAGCCGCCCGAAGGCGGCTGCTCTTGTATTTTTTGTGTGATTTCTTGAGTTTGCGCGGTTTCAACACACAGCCGCCCGAAGGCGGCTGGTCGTTGGTGCAGGTGCGGTTGCCCCAAACGCGGTTTCAACACACAGCCGCCCGAAGGCGGCTGCGCCACCGTCTCGATGGGACGATGTGTAGCAGTCGTTTCAACACACAGCCGCCCGAAGGCGGCTGAGCCGCATTTTATGGCTCAGCAGTCCGGTTTAGTGTTTCAACACACAGCCGCCCGAAGGCGGCTGCTTTATCGTCTTCAGCGGTCAGCCACTGCTTGCCGGTTTCAACACACAGCCGCCCGAAGGCGGCTGTTTTCTAATTTCTCGACTTTTTCGGCCAGCTCTTGTTTCAACACACAGCCGCCCGAAGGCGGCTGAATCAACGCCTGCCCTGTTTATGACACAGATGTACTTGTTTCAACACACAGCCGCCCGAAGGCGGCTGCATCATATCTTCCGCGCTGACGGCTTTGATATTGAGTTTCAACACACAGCCGCCCGAAGGCGGCTGGTACACCGACGCGCCGGTTTGTATATCTCAAATGTTTCAACACACAGCCGCCCGAAGGCGGCTGCTTCCAACACCGTCATGACGTGCTTGAACGGTACGTTTCAACACACAGCCGCCCGAAGGCGGCTGGAGCGGGTACAACGCTCAATGCTGAACAGGTCAAGGTTTCAACACACAGCCGCCCGAAGGCGGCTGAATAAATCCAAGCGCGCCGTTTCTAGGCCGTCTGTTTCAACACACAGCCGCCCGAAGGCGGCTGATCGGCAGCCTGCGCGGCCAATAAATCGTTAAGCGTTTCAACACACAGCCGCCCGAAGGCGGCTGACTTTGGACTGGCAGTAGATACCATCGGGGGCGTAGTTTCAACACACAGCCGCCCGAAGGCGGCTGCGCACTTATTCCGCAGGCGTTTGGTTTGGCGTGTTGTTTCAACACACAGCCGCCCGAAGGCGGCTGTTAAAAATAATTCTAATCAGACGCTAATTTTCAATGTTTCAACACACAGCCGCCCGAAGGCGGCTGGTAGTTGCTGGTGTGCCAGTATGGGTGGGTGCTGTTTCAACACACAGCCGCCCGAAGGCGGCTGAAAATCCAACGGCAACACTTTCCAAAATTTGCCGTGTTTCAACACACAGCCGCCCGAAGGCGGCTGCGATCCTGCGCGGCGTCGTCGAGCTTGAAACGGGGGTTTCAACACACAGCCGCCCGAAGGCGGCTGATCACTTAGCCTGCGGCATTGCTCACAAGGTGATCGTTTCAACACACAGCCGCCCGAAGGCGGCTGCATCAAACTGGCGGAGGATTTCAATAAGAATCCGGAGTTTCAACACACAGCCGCCCGAAGGCGGCTGTATCCTCACAGGTATAGCCGTTATGTAAAGGGTTGTTTCAACACACAGCCGCCCGAAGGCGGCTGTTTCATTACAAAACTGAGGATAAATAGATATGATGTTTCAACACACAGCCGCCCGAAGGCGGCTGGGGGGATATTTTTTTTGCCTAGTAGTCCATTTTGAGTTTCAACACACAGCCGCCCGAAGGCGGCTGCGCCGTTTTATTTTTCGGCGCGTGGTGTGGACGGCGGTTTCAACACACAGCCGCCCGAAGGCGGCTGCACGTCTAACCCTCTAGTTATAAATTTTTAGTTAGTTTCAACACACAGCCGCCCGAAGGCGGCTGTGAACCGGAAAATTGCAGATGGGCTACCCCTGTTGTTTCAACACACAGCCGCCCGAAGGCGGCTGCATAAAACAACAAGGCTTCCTTTAACAAACTCAAGTTTCAACACACAGCCGCCCGAAGGCGGCTGGTTATTGATACCATATCCCAATCGCGGGTCGGAACGGTTTCAACACACAGCCGCCCGAAGGCGGCTGGTTTGTGGCTTGCTATAAATGCCATCGGGGGCGCGGTTTCAACACACAGCCGCCCGAAGGCGGCTGGAAAAAAAAAAATCGACGGTTAAAAAATCCGTAGTTTCAACACACAGCCGCCCGAAGGCGGCTGGGGATATATTGCACACGTATAAGCGGTACATTAGGGTTTCAACACACAGCCGCCCGAAGGCGGCTGTTCGCAATCACGCCCGACAGATTCGCCAAGAACCAGTTTCAACACACAGCCGCCCGAAGGCGGCTGGCCGTTTTATTTTTCGGCGCGTTATGTGTGAGCGGTTTCAACACACAGCCGCCCGAAGGCGGCTGATTCTAACGTGGTACTTATATAACTGCCCTGTTAAGTTTCAACACACAGCCGCCCGAAGGCGGCTGTCCGCAATACTTCTATGATAAGTGTGGGTATAATGGTTTCAACACACAGCCGCCCGAAGGCGGCTGCAATCAGCATTTCAAAGACGGGTAACACATCGTAGTTTCAACACACAGCCGCCCGAAGGCGGCTGTCAAAGAAGTTACCAAAACTGAAGAAGAAATCATTGTTTCAACACACAGCCGCCCGAAGGCGGCTGAACCGACTATTACACATACGGCGGCTATGAAATTGTTTCAACACACAGCCGCCCGAAGGCGGCTGGCCGATAAAGGGGAGTTTACATTTAAAGGCATTGTTTCAACACACAGCCGCCCGAAGGCGGCTGTCTACCTCGATTTACAATCAAACGAAATTTTTCAGTTTCAACACACAGCCGCCCGAAGGCGGCTGGATAGCGGCGAAAAGGTATGACGGCAAATGTAAAGTTTCAACACACAGCCGCCCGAAGGCGGCTGATAGACTGGACGCATGAATCAATTTCACTTTCAAAGTTTCAACACACAGCCGCCCGAAGGCGGCTGTTTTTTGGTATATGCAAAGCTAGTCAAGCATTTGCGTTTCAACACACAGCCGCCCGAAGGCGGCTGTACAACTTCCTGTTGTTCCGTACCAAGCACCGTCCGTTTCAACACACAGCCGCCCGAAGGCGGCTGTTCTTCATGGTTTTGTCCTTTCAGGATAATAAGAGTTTCAACACACAGCCGCCCGAAGGCGGCTGGTATGCGCCCCACCAATCTTGTAACCCATCGGCAGGTTTCAACACACAGCCGCCCGAAGGCGGCTGTCAAAATCTGATAAATGGCGGCAGGTCGTATGGGTTTCAACACACAGCCGCCCGAAGGCGGCTGAAATGTTTCCTCGTCCAGTTTAACCAAGCAATCGGGTTTCAACACACAGCCGCCCGAAGGCGGCTGCATCTGCGCCATGTCGATTTGGTATTGCTTAAATTGTTTCAACACACAGCCGCCCGAAGGCGGCTGTGAAGCAGGCGAAAAAACAGGATTGCAAAACGGTGCGTTTCAACACACAGCCGCCCGAAGGCGGCTGGCCTTGTTCATGCCTGCCATTGTTGCCTACCGTATGTTTCAACACACAGCCGCCCGAAGGCGGCTGGATAGCAGGGAGATAGCAGGGTAGATACTGGGTAGGTTTCAACACACAGCCGCCCGAAGGCGGCTGACTTAACAAAAGTGCTAGTACAATGCGAAGCCATGGTTTCAACACACAGCCGCCCGAAGGCGGCTGAAGTTAGCACCGCCAGCATCTTTGCTAATAGCCTGTTTCAACACACAGCCGCCCGAAGGCGGCTGGTATAGAGAAAGGATTAATCATGGACTTTGTATGGTTTCAACACACAGCCGCCCGAAGGCGGCTGTCTGATACTGGAACTACTGGAACTACATGGTTAGTTTCAACACACAGCCGCCCGAAGGCGGCTGCGCGTATTCACTGCTGACGTAACAATCCTGCAGGTTGTTTCAACACACAGCCGCCCGAAGGCGGCTGCGTCTCTGCCCTGATTGATAAAGCAGGCAGCAAAGGTTTCAACACACAGCCGCCCGAAGGCGGCTGCTGGCAAGCAGTAAAACTGAAAACGCAAAAATCATGTTTCAACACACAGCCGCCCGAAGGCGGCTGAGCCTCTCTTAAAAGCCTTGTTCCATCAGGTTTCGCAGCCCCGATTTCGCTAAGCTCCTAAGAAAAGCGTGAACGCGAGTATAACACAGCCTTTTCCGTTACGCCCGCATTCGCAATATCCTGATTATTAAAGAACAATCCCAATTCGCCAACCCTGCCGCATTTTCATGAGAACCGCAGGTTGGCGATTTACACAATCAACGTATCCTTAAACACATCCACCGCCGGTTTTGCGCCGTGATGTTCTACTTTCCGCCGCCATTTGCTGCCCAGATGGTAAAAGCGCAGGCTGTCAGTTTCAGGGTTGTAGGTTTTCAAAAGTTTGTCCTTTAAAACAACCCACTGATCGGGCGCGATATCGCATTCGAACACCGAATACTGCACGCGCACGCCGTAGTCCAAACACAATTTCGCCACGCGCCGTAGCCTTGCCTGTCCGTCCGCGTCTTCCAACGAAATATCGTAAGTAATCAGCATTAGCATTTTGTATTCCCATATACAGGCTGCTTTAAAGGCCGTCTGAAAATATCCGATCCGTTTTCAGACGGCCTGCAAACCTATCTCATCAAAAACGGCGGGTATTCCGCCAAATCTCCGCGTAAGTGCCGTGCCAACAACATTGCCTGAATATACGGCAGCAGCCCAATTTCCACTTCCTCGCCTAAAAACGGATGAACTATTTTCTCCTGCTTTTTCGCCTGCAAGGCTTGGAACAGCAGCTTACGCGCCTCCGCTTTCAAGCTCACCGCGCCGCTTGCCTCGGTAACAAAATCCTGCGGTTTGATTTGCCCGCGGTTAATCAGCGACAACACCAGCCTGTCTGCCCACCACGCGCGGAATTCTTCCAAAATATCCTGCGCCAAACTGTCGCGCCCCGGGCGGTCGGCGTGCAAAAAGCCCACCTGCGGATCCAGCCCCACACCTTGCAGCGCGCCGCTGATGTCCTTGCCCAACAGACTGTACACAAACGACAACAGCGCATTCACCCCGTCTCTAGGCGGACGGCGGTTGCGTCCGTCAAAAGAAAAACCGCTTTTTTCGCTCAAAAGCTGCCCAAATACGCCGAAATAACGCGCCGCCGCATCGCCCTCAATACCGCGCACCACGTCCAGCTCCGCCACGCCCTTCAACTGCCACAGCGAAATGTTCAAAGCATCGACCGCACTTTGAATCGCCGCATTCTCGCCGTAATTGCGAATCTGCCGCTGAAGCACCCGCTTGCTCGCCTGAATCTTCGCCGCAATGATATTGCGCGCAATCGGCACAGGATTTTGCTCCGACCCCCGATACTGCGCCCGACGCAGTAGCACATTGCCGCTTTGCCGCCCCTGAAGCCGCCCCAAATAACGTCCGTTTTCGGTAAAAAACGCCAAATTCACATTATTTTCACCGCAAAACCCTAACAAAAACGGCGATACCAGCACATTGCCAAAACAGAAAATATGCCCAATAGAATGCACCGGCAACTGCGCCACCTTCTTACGCTCCTGCGCCACCACCAGCGTCTCCCGCTCCTTATGCAGATAGCTGCCTTGGGTGGTGATATACAGCGTGTTTTGCAGTTTGCGCATGGGAAAACTCCTTAGGTTTTGACCGTGCTTTTGGGGTTAAACGGGGGGGCTAGCTAAAAATTAGATTTTATCTTCTGCCGGATCAACTTTATACCAATGCTCACAATTTCTTTTACACTCTAATGCTGGCGTAGTTCTTGTTACCCTTCTTTTCTTGCTACCATCAGAATAACGTATATTCTCCCACTCGATTGGCTTATTATAATATTTCATTTCTCCACCGCACTGTGGACATTGAGAAATACTAATTTTCTCTAGACTTAAACGATGCCCCATACCGCTAATAGCATAATTAAAAACTAATGGGTATCTAGTTTGATACTTAGTAATTCTGCGTAATGTAATGGTGATAAGAAATAATACAGCAATAGCTATTAAAATAAATATATAAGTATTATTTATTTCACTTTGTATTATAGTTTTACCATTTACTAAATATAATATGGGTTTAACTATACAATTATAAATAGGTAATAGCCCTGCTAAAGAAATCAGAAAACTAGCCCATGTCAGCCAAGCCATCGTAATGGGACTTCTCCAAATTGGTTCTGGGGTGTATGTAGCTATTTTCTTTTCATTTATTAAATCTGGTGCATCTTGAGTATGTACATTATGAACATCACCATTAACTATTTGTGTATTCCCATAAAAATTAGCATTTTTAAAATCATTTTTTTGTGTCATGTTTTTCCTTAGATATCTTGGATATCTTGAAACTTCAATAGAATATTATTCAGAATTAAATAATATTAAATATGCCCTGAGGTTAGCAGGTTGGGTAAAACAGCATAACCCAACCTGTATGTATTGAATCTATTCTATAACAACAAGTATACTAATCGTCTTCTAAACCCAGTCTTTCTCTTTCTTCTCGTATTTCCTCTAAATCATCTTCACTAAGCTCTCGTTCAAGGTGATAAAATATTATATTTGCATTATCCAGTATTTCATCAATTTCATCTGAATATCTATCTGCAAAATCACCTTCTTCAAGCTCGTCGATATGTTTCGACAATAAGTCTTGTGGCAAACCGCTTTTTAACCCGAGAAAGTCATCATGAAAAGTATAAACTCGGTCATCATGTCCAATATCCACTAAAATATCTACGACATTCTCTACAGTAGGATTTTCTAACTCTAGTTTTTCACCAACATCAGATAGATTGCTAAATTGATGTTCTATATTTCTTGTCATTTACGACTCCTTAAAATGTGTAATTACAATTGAGCATGATTACTCGTCTTCAGAAATTGCGATTAATTTAGAAGATTCAAGTTAATTAACGTAATAATTTTTTTTCAAATAAAATATTACTCCCCAAACAACCTCTCCACATACCCCACGCTCCTATCCCGTTTCCCCAATAACTCCGGCTGGCAAATCTCCACCAGCGAGCAGGCTTTGCAGCGTTTGCCGTAGTCGGGTGGCGGGGTTTGTCCGCTGTTTAGAAGTTCACGCACGGCAGCGATGGTGGCGAGTGTTTGGGCGCGTAGGTCATCTGAAAACGCGACAGGGACGCGGTGGCGGGTTTGCATATACCACAATGCGCCCTCAGAGACGGTTTGCCCCGTCATTTCTTCTAGGCACAAGCCTTGGGCGCAAAGCTGGATTTCATCCATCGGGTCGGGTTTTGGCTTGCCGCGTTTGTATTCCACGGGTTTCAGACGGCCTGTTTTCGTATCCACTTCCACCAAATCCAATACGCCGCTGATGCCCAGTTTCTCCGCCGACACATGCACCGTCCGCTCAAAGCGTACGCCCTTGCGCGTTTCCGGCTCGCCCGAATCCACCCGCTCATGCAACGCCTTGCCCTGCGCGGTCAAATAATTCTCCGCCCACGCCTGCTCGTTGTGAATCAACGCACATTGACGCGGGCAGAAGGCATAGTGTTGCAAGGCAGAAAGGGGAATCAGGCTAGTGTCCTGATTTTCCCCTTGGGTTTTGGTTAAAAGTGCGGTCATTTTTTTGAACGTTTTTTAAAGCAACTCTTCCACACTCACGCCATTTAAGCCGTCTGAAAGCACGCTGATTTTGTAATCGCCAAAACCGCTCGCTGGCGTACCTGATTCGCCGTTCACGCGTTCGACTTTCACGGCGTCAAACAGTTTATGTGCAGGCTGGCTGCCGAGTGCACTGTCGTGTTTAAAAACAATCAGTTTGCGCGCCGCCATTTCACCACGAGCGGCGGAGCGGTCGTGTTCAAACATCAGCGTCAGGGCTTGCCAGAGTTTGGCTAAGTCGTCGTCTGAAAAACCGGTTTTGGCGGCAAGGTTGGCGGAGATAAAGCCGTGCACGCGGTAGAGCGCGTAAGGGACGATGTATTTGCGCCCCATGGTGCGTTCTTTTTCCAAGTCTTTTTCGTTGGTTACCGCCATGCGGGTGATGGAAACTTCCAGCGGCACAATCGGGTCGATGGATTGGGCGAACGCCAGTTGTACAGGGCCGCGCACTTGTCCGCTGTTGACTTCGGTGGTCATCACGGCGCCGAAGGTGCGGATATCGAAGAAGTTTTTGCACATCCACGCGGTAATGTCGCGGGCTTTGGCTTCGTCTTTGGGCAGTTTTTTGGGTTCAGATTCAATGCCTAGTGCTTCATAAGCGCGTTTGTTTTGCAGGTTTAACACGCTTTTTTCTTTCACGTAGATTTCGTAACCGGCTTCGTTTTCGCTGCTGATTTCGACAAAATTACGGATTTTTCGTTTCAGGCAGACATCGGTTACCAAGCCTTTACTGGATTCGGGATCAAGGCGCGGCATATTGCCCGCATCGGGATCGCCGTTGGGGTTGCCGTTGGTAACATCAAAAAAGTAAACAAATTCATAGCGGTTTTGAATGGCAGACATTTTCTGGCTCCTTAGTTTTCAATGGTTTCAGCGGTTTCTTTTTTAGCAAAATAGCTTTGTTTTTGATGGTAATAGCCGATGGCGAAGCGGCCTTGCTCGTCAATGCTCAAATGGCGCGGAAAGGTTTCGGGCAGTTTGGCAATGATTTTGCCCAAATCTTTATCCAAATTCACCGCCATGCCGGCTTTGTCTTTACGCAAGCGCGATAAATGGTGTTTTGCACCCGACAAAAGGCGCGGAAAAACCGAAAACGGCACGGCAGATGCAGAGCCGTAATAGCGGTCGGCGATACCGGCGTTTAATTCGCCCAACGCCTGATATTGAATGCGCTCCAACACGGCAAACAGCCGCCCTAAAAGATAGGCGCGATTCGGACTTTCATTGTTCAAACTCATAGGAACTCCTTCTTCGATAAAACTTTTTCTAAAACGCCGCTCCAATACGGCTTTCATCATTGCCACGCGCAGGCCGTTCACGTCGCCGTCGGCACGGATTCGGGTAATCAGTTGCGACAGTAAACTCAAAGGGTACGGCGTGCCGCAAATCACGGCGCGAGTCATTTCTCCTGCTAAAACGGGTGAGATATTTTCGCTTTTGCCTAGCACGGCAGTTTGCAATAAGAGTCGCCAAATAGACGGCGGCGTTTTCCATGCGCAAGGCTCAATGGCTAAATCTTGCCAATGCTGCGCCAAATTTTCCGCCAACTGCCCAAAGGTCGTATCCAGCCAAAACCGAACAGAAATCCGCGCGGCATTAGGGGCAAGCCCTAAGATATAAAAACGGGTATTGGGAGAGAGTTCGGGCGCAATTTCTTGCAGCGGGCGACCTTTGTTACTTATTTGTTTCAATACGTTGAAAACTTTGGCGCTTTCTTGTTCATCATCCGGCGGCGTGAACACGTGCGCGAAAAAGCCTTCGGCAGCCTGCGCCGTAGCGCTATCGTCCGCTTCCGCCCAAAAAACCGTGCTGGCGTCGCCGATGGTCAGGCAGTGATTATTTTCGCGGCGCAACAGATAGTTCAGCGCGGTGGTGTAGGCAAAGGCGGATTGTTCGGAAACGGGCGCATTTGCGCCTTGCTCCTTGCCAAAAGAGGCAAAGGCTTCTTTGTTAAACGAGATAATCGAACCGCCGGAGCTTTGCCCGCCAAATACGCCTTTAATCGCCGGATGCAGCCGCGCAATCGGGGCAGTGTCGCCGCTAATCAGGCACAAGCCCTCAAGCGCTTCGTCACTTTTCAGGCAGCCTGCCCACAAGGTTTGCGCAGCTTCACGTTTATGGATAAGTGTGGTCGGTTTTTCAAGAGAAAATGCGATGTTGGCATCGAGCATTTCGGCAGGCAGATTTTCGGTAGCAAAATGTGCAGGCTGCCAGTTTTGCAGAAAACGGCACAAGGCTTGCAAGCCTTCATCTTCGCTGTTTTGCAGTAAATCGAGATGGTATTGCTTAAAGGCATCAAAGGTTTTTTCAGACGACGTAAACGGTTTTTCTTTCGCTTCGGCTTTGTTTTTATTAGCTTCAACGCCAAGCGCATAAGAAGTTTTATCCCACAGAAAAAATGGCTTGGGTGTAGTACCTGGGCGTTTGAAGGATTGAGGCACGCTCATCAGCTTCGGTTGCGGCTTTTTATCAGCTGTCAGATTCGGCACAACGGTTTTCAGACGGCCTTCTTTGTCCAATACCAAAATCCAGCCGATTTTTTCCTCGCTAAAGCCATAAGGCGGCACTTTCGGGTTGCCCATTTCATCGGTTTCCGCTGCCAAACGGCGGTAATAGCGGGCAAGGGACGCAAGAATCATGCTTTCACCTCCTCGGCGTAAAACGGCGGCACATCAATCACGCCGTCTTTCATTTGTGCGCGGAAAAAATGTGGTGTGTTGCCGTGGTCAAAATCAATATCGTGCAGCATCCAGCCCAAATCGCGGCTTGCCTCGCTTTCCAATAATGCCGACGGCGGCAGCGACTCGCCCTCGTCAATCAACGCAAAATCGGCAGGGAATTCACGCACGCCCAAACAAGGCTGCTGAAAGCATTGCCCTTTTTTCGCACGGCGTTTGAACATCTCAATATGCTTGGTAACAGTCTCATCCGCCCCCGCTTTTGCCGTCAGCACCGCATGAGCTTCAATCACATAAGCCACGTCTTTGAGCACCGTCGCCGCGCGCTGCTGGCGGTCGTCTTCAATCAGCGTATATAAATCGGCAACGCTCTTACGCTTCATCGCGCCGCTGACCTTGCCCGCCGAAATCTTGCCACCTAACTCATTGCGCCGCACCGACTCAAACCGAATCGGCTTCAACACATAAATCTTGTCTATCACCCACCGAATCGCCGGCTTCCAATGCACCGCCGCCAAAATCCCGCGCGCCGCCGACGGTGTGATGACATCATAAGACACCCGCTCCACCTTCATCTCCGGACGGGTAAAACAGGCATAATCGCCCCAAATGTGTAGGCGGATTTGGTTTGCCATACAAACTCCTTAACACACAGCCGCCCGAAGGC
>NZ_JBQCWY010000005.1:0-29211 GCF_051956955.1 Neisseria sp. P0021.S005
AACGGCATGAAGATGGACTTGAACGATTTACGGCTGTTGGCATACAGATACCGCGCCGGTTCTACAAGTTTGGAAGACCCGCATTGTAAAGTCAGCCATTACGAACCCTTGCGTAAAAAACCGCTGATGCTGAAATACACCTCGCCGGAAGCAGGTGATCCTTTGATGACTGTCGGACATTTGGTACTTGCATTGGCAAGCGGCGCACAAGATTCCTCTTTAGGCCTTAAGGCCGTCTGAAAAACACAGCCCGCACACACAATAATAGGAAAATTATGATCAGCATCTTTGATATTTTCAAAATCGGCATCGGCCCGTCCAGCTCGCACACCGTCGGCCCGATGAAGGCCGCGGCCGCTTTTGCTGATTTGCTGAATGCCGAAAACTTGGATACACAAGTGGCGCGCATTGTCATTGAAGTGTACGGTTCACTTGCTTTGACCGGTATCGGACACGGCACATTCGACGCATTATTGCTCGGTTTGGAAGGCAGCCTGCCGCACGATATCCCGCTTGCGGACATCCCTCAACGCTTGGAACGTATCCGCACGCAGCACGTTTTAAAACTCAACGGCCGTGAAATGGCCTTCAATCCTGAAAAAGATTTGGATATCCGCGGCGACAAAGTGTTGCCCAAACATCCGAACGGTTTGAACTTTATCGCCTACCATTCAGACGGCCTGAAGCTGAAAGAGCAGATCTATTATTCGGTCGGCGGCGGTTTTGTCGTTACAGACGAAGGGTTTGCACAAGA
Source organism: Neisseria sp. P0021.S005 (assembly GCF_051956955.1). Taxonomy (NCBI): domain Bacteria; kingdom Pseudomonadati; phylum Pseudomonadota; class Betaproteobacteria; order Neisseriales; family Neisseriaceae; genus Neisseria; species Neisseria sp. P0021.S005. The sequence goes on from NZ_JBQCWY010000005.1 coordinate 755, forward strand.
GGCGCAGGAAAATGCCGATGTGCCGTATCCATACAAAAACTGTGATGAGTTGCTGGCACAATGCCGTCTGAACCAGTTGAATATTTCCGAAGTCGTGTTGGCCAATGAAGCAGCGTTGGCAGGTTGCGATGAAGTGGAAGTGCGCCGCCGTGTGGCTGCCGTGGCCGATGTGATGGAAAACTGCATCAAGCGCGGCTTGGGTGCGGAAGGGCAATTGCCGGGCGGCTTGAATGTGCGCCGCCGCGCGCCGCAGTTGGCAGCTAAACTCAAAGTCCTACGCGAGAGCGAAATCGTCAATACCCAACTTTGGCCGATGGTGTACGCCATGGCGGTCAATGAAGAAAACGCCGCTGGCGGCCGCGTCGTAACCGCACCGACCAACGGCGCGGCAGGCATTATTCCTGCCGTCTTACACTATTTCCGCAAATTTAATCCGCACGCCAACCAATCGCGTGTAGAGGACTTCCTGCTGACTGCCGGCGCCATCGGTATTTTGTACAAAACCAATGCGTCGATTTCCGGTGCGGACGTTGGTTGCCAAGGCGAAGTCGGCGTGGCATGTTCTATGGCAGCAGGTGCATACGCCGAAGTTATCGGCGGTACCCCGAAACAAGTGGAAAACGCCGCCGAAATGGCGATGGAACACCACTTGGGCTTGACCTGCGACCCTGTCGGCGGCTTGGTGCAAATCCCCTGTATCGAGCGCAACGGCATCGCCGCCGAAAAAGCCCTCAAGCTCGCCACCCTCGCGCTTTTGGAAGATGGCATAGACAAAAAAGTCTCACTTGATGAAGTGATTCAAACCATGTTGCAAACCGGCCGCGATATGAAGGCAACCTATAAAGAAACCTCGCTCGCAGGCTTGGCCATTACCTTGCAGAAAAAAGCCATACCTGTATCCGTGCGCGTGGTGGAATGTTAGCAATAGGGTAGGGGATATGCCCGATAAAAAAAGGCCGTCTGAGAAACTTTCAGACGGCCTTTTTTTGTATGGATTGAATAACTAACCGTTTTTTTGATAAGGGTTTTCCAGCCCGGCCATTAAGTCGCGGAAGTATTCGCGCAACTGTTTTTCGGAGCAACCCATCAGCAGGGCGTCTTCAAAGGCGTCCTGCGCTATTTGGTACAGTTCGTTCAAGTTTTCGGTCATGACTTTGACTTTTTCGGTGCAGGAAACAATCTGACCGTCGTCGTCATACCATTTGGGCATTTGCGGCATTGCCATAGCTCACCTCAGTTTAAGAAACGGGAAGGGTCGTTTTTCTTTACACGGCGGCCGAAGGCGTATTTCGCGCTCCAATATTTGTGGCCGAGGCTGGTAATTTCGATACGTTTGCCCGTCCTCGGTGCGTGAATGAAATTGTTGTTGCCGATGTAGAGGCCGACGTGGGAAATACGGCCGCGACCCATGGTGCGGAAAAAGACCATGTCGCCCGGCTGTAATTCGGAACGGCTCACGGCAACGCCCATTTGCGCTTGTTCGGCAGAAGTGCGCGGCAGGTTCAGGCCCATGGCGCGTTTAAAGATGTGTTGCATAAAGCCGCTGCAGTCAAAGCCGGTGGAAGCCGATGTGCCGCCGTAGCGGTAGGCCACGCCGAGCAAGCCCATGGCGCTGCCGATTAACTCATCTGCGTTGCCCGAAGGTGCGCGCGTATTGTTGCTTGCGGCAGAATAGGTATTGGTGGGATGGACAGGGGTTGCCTGACGCGTATTGCCGTAAACATTGGCATTGTCGTTGAACTGGTTTAAAACACGCTGACGGGTGGTAATCAGGTTTTCCAAATCATCAGCGTAAGAAAAATTGACGCTCGCGAGCATGGCGACCGAAGTCCAAACTGCTGCGAGCCGGAGTAAAAAATTCATTGTACAAACTTCCGTTTCAGAAGGCATTCCCTGCCGATTGCAGGCACATTGCCGGTTTCTGAGATGTTATCCCGTATCATTCTCTTGTTATCTGCTTGATTGTATTAAAAAACTGTCTTTTTGGCAAAAAAACTGCTGTTATTTTGCGTTAAACCCTTGTTTCCAAACGAACTAGAAAAACATCGGGCGCGGTTTCGCTTGATTTATCCGCCGCTGCAACCATATAAGCGGCATTCATTGATTTATTTTCAGAGACTGACATGACACAAAATCACAGCGATATCCGTACACGCTTTATCTTTGACGATATGCCCATCCGCGGTATGCACATCCGCCTTGAAAAGGTTTGGCAACACATCGTCAACCAAAAACATTATCCTGTCGCCATCCGCCGCGCTTTGGGCGAGTTGCTGGCCGCCGGATCTTTATTGTCTGCCAACCTTAAAAACGAAGGCACGCTGATTGTTCAGGTTCAAGGTCAGGGCCGTCTGAAAATGTTGGTGGTGGAAGCGACTTCTGAAAATACTGTCCGCGCTACTGCCCGTTGGGACGAAACCGCTGAAATCCGTGATGACGAAAGCCTGACTGCGCTGTTGGGCGAAAACAGCGTGTTCGTTTTAACCCATCAGCCTAAAGATGCCGACCCTTGGCAAGGTGTTGTCCCACTGGAAGGCGACAGCATTGCGCAAATGCTGGTCAACTATATGAAACGTTCCGAGCAGCTCGATACTTATATTACGCTTGCCGCCGATGACCACGCCGCAGGCGCATTATTGCTGCAACGTCTGCCGGAAGAAGAATTGGATGATGCCGCGTGGGAACATGTGACCACGCTTGCGCAAACGCTTACTCCGCAAGAATTGACCGGTTTGGACGCTCATCACGCCCTTTACCGCCTTTACCATGAAACCCCGCCCCGCGTTTTTGAACCGGAAGCCATTGAATTTGCCTGCACCTGTTCCCGCGGCAAAGTCAGCGATATGCTGTTGATGCTTGGCGGTCAGGAAGTCGGCGGCGTGGTGGCGGAGCAAGGCAGCATTCAAATTGACTGCGATTTCTGCCATAGCAAATATGTGTTTGATGAAACCGATGTCAACGCTTTGTTTGGTGCGGACGTGGTGAATGCCGTCCGTCAAGAGAATGAGCGTTTGCAGTAATCGCGCGATAAAAGTTGCTTAAAAAATTAGATTATTTAATAGGAGGGCAGGTGTAAAACCTGCCCTTTCTTTTTGGGAAAACTGAATATCATCAATATAAAATGCCGTCTGAAAAAAAGCGAGGGCTGATTTCAGACGGCATGATTGTTTTAAACGATGCGTTTAATGTTTAAAGATTATTTCCAAACCAATAAAGCGTGGTTGCGTTTGCCGCGGCGGACGATGGTGTATTTGCCGAAACGTTTGTGTTCGTCGGTCAGTATATAGGCATCGTCAGGTTTTTCAGCGGCATGGTTCGGATTGTTGGCTTCGGCAGGTTTGCCGTTGAGCAAAACCGCTTTGCTGTTGACAAAGCCGCGCGCTTCTTTGTTGGAAGACGCCAAACCGGTTTTCACCAAAGTTTCCACCACGTTGAGGCTCTCGGAAACTTCAAAAGTCGGCAGGCCGTCGAGTGCCAGCTGCTCGAAGTCGCTTTCGGTGAGATGGCTTTGGTCTTCGGCAAACAGGCTTTCAGAAATGCGTTGGGCGGCGGCAAGGGCTTCTTCGCCGTGAATCAAGCGGGTCATTTCCTCTGCAAGAATGCGTTGCGCTTCAGGTTTGGTGCCGCTGGCTTTGTCTTTGGCTTCGATGGCGTCGATTTCTTCGATAGACAGGAAGGTAAAGTATTTCAGGAATTTATACACATCGGCATCGGCCACTTTCAGCCAGAATTGGTAGAACTGATACGGAGAAGTTTTCTTCGCGTTCAACCATACTGCGCCACCTTCGGTTTTGCCGAATTTGGTGCCATCTGATTTGGTTACCAAAGGCAGGGTCAGGCCGAATACTTGTTTTTGGTGCAGACGGCGGGTCAAGTCGATACCGGCAGTGATGTTGCCCCATTGGTCGGAACCGCCGATTTCCAAAACCGCGCCGTGGCGTTTGTTCAATTCGGCAAAGTCGTAGCCTTGCAGCAGGGAATAGGCGAATTCGGTGAAGGAAATACCCACATCGTCGCGCTCGATACGCTGTTTGACAGATTCCTTGTTCAGCATGGCGTTGACGGAGAAATGCTTGCCGATGTCGCGCAGGAAGTCGAGGCAGTTCATGCTGCCGAACCAGTCGGCATTATTGGCCATAATGGCCGCATTGTCGCCATCAAAGCTTAAGAAAGGGGTCAGTTGGTTGCGGATGCTTTCAACCCAACCGGCAACGGTTTCGGCAGAATTCAAGCTGCGTTCGGCGGCTTTAAAGCTTGGGTCGCCAATCATGCCGGTCGCGCCGCCCACCAAAGCAATCGGCGTATGGCCGGCTTGTTGGAAACGGCGCAATGCCAATACAGGCAGCAAGTGGCCGATGTGCAGGCTGTCTGCTGTCGGGTCAAAACCGCAATAGAGGGAAATTTTTTGTTCGTTCAACAAAGCGTCTAAGGCTTCGATGTCGGTAGTTTGGGCGATTAAGCCACGCGATTGTAGGTCTTGGATAACTGATTTCATTGAAACTTCCGTTGATTAAAATAGGCTAGATATTGATTTAGCAATTTCATGAATTTAATTATTTCTAAATTTTTGATCTTTTGAACATTATTTATACGGTCAAGTTATGTTTTTTATATAATTTAGCTACGGTCCATTTGTGAAAAATTGTTTCTATGTAATGAAGCTCAGTTAATGCTTGGAATCTTAAAAATCTTATTTTTATTTTGTCAGCTATTTTAGCAGCTTCTTCTAAATGTTTCGGATAGTTAGCGGGAAAATGCTCTCCTGATGGATAAAAACTTTCAGCTTTCTTATTGAAATACCACGCTGATTTTCCATTATCGTCATTGTATCTAGGCTCCCATTCCGGAACTTGTATGTAGCTTCTTAGGTTGATATATTCATTTATAATTTCTTTTAGTTCGGTATCGAAATAGCATGAAATATGACTGGAAAAGCGTGTGCATTGTTTTTTCTCGCTAATATCATTACTTAAAATATCTATATCTACAAAAAATTCACTAGAAACACAACGATGGGAATAAATACTTGAATCTAAGTATAAAATCCTATTTTCTCCAATTCGTTCAATTATTTTCCTAGCATTTTGAATATCTTGTTGAAGTTTGCTTTCAAATACTGGGCGAAGAACCGCAAATAATCCTGCTGACGAACCAATAAAATAAAATATATTTTTTACAATATCTATAAGATTGATATTAGACATTTTCCCTAAACTTTGAAGGAAGGTAGGCTAAGAAAAGCTTAGCCTACCAAATTTGATTTGCATTCTTTATGCTTTCAGACGACCTTACTTACACGTTAAACAAGAAGTGCATCACATCGCCGTCTTGTACGACGTATTCTTTGCCTTCCACACGCATTTTGCCTGCTTCTTTGGCTTTGGCTTCGCCGCCTAAAGCGATGAAGTCTTCGTAGGAGATAACTTGGGCACGGATGAAGCCGCGTTCAAAGTCGGTGTGAATTACGCCGGCGGCTTGTGGCGCAGTGTCGCCTTTGTGGATGGTCCAAGCGCGGACTTCTTTGACACCGGCGGTGAAGTAGGTTTGCAGGCCCAAGAGGTCGTAGCCGGCACGAATCAGGCGGTTCAGGCCCGGTTCTTCCAAGCCCATTTCAGCGAGGAATTCGGCTTTTTCGTCGTCTTCCAATTCAGCGATTTCGCTTTCCATTGCAGCGCATACTGCCACAACCGGCGCGTTTTCTTTTGCAGCCAATTCTTTCAGGCGGTCGAGGTGCGGGTTGTTTTCAAAACCGTCTTCGGAAACGTTGCCGACGTACATGGCGGGTTTGGCAGTCAGCAAGAACAGCGGCTTGAGCATGGCGAGTTCTTCTGCGTCCAAACCGAAGGAGCGTACAGGCTTGCCTTCGTCCAAATGCGGCAGCAGTTTTTTGCACAGATCGACCAGTTTTTGCGCGTCTTTGTCGCCTGAGCGTGCGCGTTTTTCTTCGCGGACGATGGCTTTTTCGACACTGGCCAAGTCGGCCAGTGCCAACTCGGTGCCGATGGTTTCGATGTCGGCGATCGGATCGACTTTGCCTGCAACGTGAACGATGTTGTCGTCGTCAAAGCAACGTACGACGTTAACAATCGCGTCAGTCTCGCGGATGTTGGCAAGGAACTGGTTTCCCAAACCTTCACCTTTGCTCGCACCTGCAACCAAACCGGCGATATCGACAAATTCGACGATGGCAGGCTGCATTTTTTGCGGATTGACGATTTTTGCCAATTCGGCCATACGCGGATCGGGGACTTCAACGATGCCGACGTTGGGTTCGATGGTACAGAAAGGATAGTTTGCCGCTTCGATACCCGATTGGGTCAGCGCGTTAAAGAGGGTGGATTTGCCGACGTTGGGCAAACCGACGATGCCGCATTTCAAGCTCATGGTTTTTCCTGAAAAGATAAAAGTTTAACGGCGGATTATAGCATATTGTGAAGGTACTCAAAACAGCCGCAATGCTGGTGTATATTCATCATAAAAAGGCCGTCTGAAAATTGTTTCAGACGGCCTTTTTTCCGTGCTGCCTTAACCGGTATTTCGCAAACCTTGCGCTACGCCGTTGATGGTCAAGTGAACCATCAGCAGGGCGTGCGGATTGTCGGGCTCTCTGCGCAGGCGTTTGAGCATGGCGACTTGCAGGCCGTTGAGGGCGTTCAGGTATGGAATCCTCAAGGCAAGCGAACGGGCGAGGCTGCGGTTGTCGCGTAGGAGCTCTTCGGTTTGCAGCAAGTCGAGCAGTGCTTTGCGGCTGCGTTGGTATTCTTCCTTGATCATGCCGAAGATGACTTTTGCTTTATCGGGTGATTCGCTTAAGCCGGCATAGTTTTCCGCCAAGGTGATGTCGGTTTTTGCCATTACTTGCTCCATATTGGAGAGCATGGCTTGGAAGAACGGATTGCTTTGGGCGTGTTCGCGCAGGGCAGTGAGGGTTTCGGGTTTGCCTTCGCACAAGGTTTCCACTGCGCTGCCGAAACCGTACCAAGCCGGCAGCATGAGGCGGTTTTGCATCCATGAGAATACCCACGGAATCGCGCGCAAGTCCTGAATCCGCGCCAAGGTTTTGCGGCTGGCGGGACGGCTGCCGAGGTTGAGAGTGGCGATTTCCTGAATCGGGCTGGTTTGCAGGAAGTAGTCGATGAAGTCGGGGTGGGTAATCAGTTCGCGGTAGTATTTGAACGATACGTCCGACAAATCCTGCATCAGTTTGGCATCAGGGTCTTTTTTATCCGGCAGGATGCTGGCTTCCAAAGTCGCGGCAACCAAGGTTTCCAAGTTACGTTGAGCATTGCCCGGATCGGCGTATTTGGCGGTAATGACTTCGCCTTGCTCGGTAATGCGGATTTGTCCGGCAACACTGCCTGCAGGTTGCGCCAAAATGGCTTGGTAAGAAGGGCCGCCGCCGCGACCTACGCTGCCACCGCGGCCGTGGAACAGGCGCATGCGGACATCGTATTTTTTGAAGAGTTCGACCAAGCCCAACTCTGCCTGATACAGACACCATGAGCTGGTAACGTAGCCGCCGTCTTTGTTGGAGTCGGAGTAGCCGAGCATGATTTCTTGAATGTTGCCGCGGCTTTCGAGCAGGGCATCATACCAGTCGAGGCGGAACATGGTTTCCATGACCGGACAGGCGTTTTCGAGCGCTTCGATGGTTTCAAATAGAGGCACGATATTGATGCGGCTGTGCGGTTTGCCGTTTTCCACCACCAACAGGCCGCTTTCTTTCAGCAGCAATGCCAAGGCGAGCAGGTCGCTGGGTTGTTCGCAGTTGGAAATAATGCTTTGTGTGACGGCATCTTCGCCAAATTCGTCTTTAATTTTGCGCGCTTCGTTGAAAATCGCCAGTTCGTGGCGGGTATGGTCGCTGTATGTGATGAACGGGCTGTACAGCGGACGTTGATGGCTCAATTCGCGCAACAGGGCGGCTTGTTTTTGCTCTTCGTTCAGGCTGTTGTAGTCTTCCAAGCCTGCGTGTTGGAAAAGCTCGGCAACCACATCGGCGTGTTTGCCTGCGTGTTGGCGCAGGTCGAGCGGCATCATGTGGAAGCCGAACACGGACACGCTGCGGATAATGTCGGACAGACGGCCTTCTGCCAGCAGTTGGCTGCCGTTTTCGTGGAGCGAGCGTTGCAGTTTTTTCAGGTCGTTGAGGAACTCTTCGACCGTGGCATAAGGCTCGAGGAAGCCGAATTTGCAGCCCATGCCCAAACCGAGTGAGCGTGCCTTGCCCATGGCGCGTGCCATGATGTAGGCGATGGCGCGGCGGTAGGGTTCTTCGGTGCGGGCGATTTCTTCGTCAGGCGAGAGGGCGGCCAGTGCCATCACGTCGTCGTTGACTTTGACGCGGCGGATGGAGAGCGGCAATTCGCGGTAAAGTTTGTCGAGTTCGCCGCGATAAAAACGGAACACTGCGTCGGCATGCCGTCTGAACGCAAAACGCAAGGTTTCGGCAGAGACGAACGGGTTGCCGTCACGGTCGCCGCCTATCCAGCCGCCGATTTTGAGGATGTTCGGAACGCGGACGCCGGGATAGGCCGTCTGAAAATCGCGTTCCATCGTGCGGTAGAGCTTGGGCAGGGCTTCAAAGAAGCTCATCGGGAAGATGGATACACCGTTGTTGATCTCGTCGTTGACGCTAAGTTTGTGGCGGCGCGTTTCGCTGGTCTGCCACAAGCCCAAAAGCACGGTGTCGATTTCGCGGCGCAACTGAGCCAGCGCATCAGGATTAGTGCAGCGTTCGCGTTGCGGCAGCAGCGCGCGGATGCGGCGGTTGAAGCTCAAGACGGTTTGGCGTTGCACTTCGGTCGGGTGCGCGGTTAAAACGGCGGTAACGACTGTATTGTCCAGTTGTTGTTGCAACGCTTTGCCGTTGACTTTTCCGGCTTTGAGTTTACGCACGGTTTCCGTCAGGCTGCCTTCGGCACTGTTGTGTCCGGCCTCTTCGTGGATTTGGCGGCGGCGTTCGTGGTGCACGTCTTCGGCGATGTTCAAAATCTGTGCGAACAGGCCGCAGGCCAAGGTTAAATCGTGGGTTTGTTGTTCGTCCAATTGCGGCAACACCTTCTCAATCAGGGCAGCGCTGTCGTCTGAAGTCGATAATAACTTAACGGTTTCGACCACCAAAGGCGACGCTTCCTCATGCAGCAGATTGAAAAGAGACTGTTTTAAAAATTCCGCATCCGCCGCCAGAGCGGCATCTTTTGGATTATTTAAGATATGCAGTTGCATGATTTTTCTCTTATTTAAATGTTAATTTGGGTGTATCGTGAATCCATTGTATAGCAAATTTTTGTAAACTGCCAATGCTGCCGTCCGATACATTTCAAACCGGAAAACAGCCGTCCGTATCCGCTGCGTGGTCGCTGTCTGTAAAATGCCGTAAAATATTGCCCATCAAAACAGAGGCGAGAAACCCATGATTGAATTTCCCAACCAGCCCGATTTTCCTGAACAACACACCGCCGTCGCCGTCGGCACCGTCAACATGAGCCAGCAGGCGATACGGGTGTTGATAGAGAATGCCACCGAAAAGGCAAGTATCCTGACCATCGCCCGCGTTGCCGCCATTCAGAGCATCAAACAGACCGCCAACCTGATTCCGCTGCACCTGCCCGGACGCATCATCGGCGTGCAGGTTGATTTCGATATTAACGTTGAGCTGGCCTGCCTGAAGGCCACGCTAACCGTCCAAGCGAACAGCAACGGCAGCATTGCCACCGAAGCCCTGACCGGCCTCAATTTGGCGCTCTTGAGCGTTTACGACATGATGAAAGACGTTGACCGCAATATGATGCTCAGCGGAATCCGCCTGGAATCCGAAACCAGCAGTGAAGGCCGTCCTTTCCTGTTTGACAACGCATACGAAAATATTAATTTCTAAACCATTCAGGCCGTCTGAACGTTGGATTTCAGACGGCCTTATTATTATGATGAACGATCAACAACTCCTGCGGTTCAGCCGCCATATTCTGCTTGACGAAATCGGTATCGAAGGCCAAGAAAAACTCTTGGCCGCCCATGTGCTTGTTATCGGTTGCGGTGGGTTGGGTGCGGCGGCCTTGCCGTATCTTGCCGCCGCCGGTATCGGCAGCCTGACGATTGCCGATGCCGATACCATCGACGAGACCAACCTTCAACGCCAAATCACGTTTACCGAAGCCGACATCGGTAAAAACAAGGCTTTGGTCATACAAGGCCGTCTGAAACAGATCAACAGCCAAACACACATTACAGCCATTGTCGAATTTCTCGATGAGGCCAAGCTTGTCGAATTGGCAAACGCAGCCGACATCATCCTCGATTGTTCCGACAATTATCCCACGCGCCAAGCGGTCAACCGCGCCGCCGTTGCCACGCGCACGCCTTTGGTTTCCGCCGCGGCCGTCGGCTTTGACGGACAAATTGCTGTGTACCGTCCCGATCTTCCCGATACGCCTTGCTATGCCTGCCTGTTTGACGGCGAACAAGCCAGCGACGGTGCTTGTGCATTGTTTGGCGTTTTTTCGCCATTCGTCGGCGTTATCGGAACGACCCAAGCCGTCGAAGCGCTCAAAGTGCTGATCGGTATCGGTACGCCGTCGCACGGCAAACTTTCTACCTACAACGCGTTGAGCGGAAAATGGCAGCAATACGGGGTGAGACACAATCCCGAATGCCCGGTTTGCGGCGGCCGTTAAAGACAAAAAGTAGGGTAGGGGTTTCAATATTGCCTAAGCCAATCTGCCGGAGCAATCATGCTTATCTTTCATTAAACTTGAAGGAAGGCGTTTCTTCCCTTTTCAGACGGCCTGTGGCACGATATGATTCAATGATTAATAAATTTTTTGAGGCCGTCTGAAAAAGGATAAGGAGAAACCGGCTTAATGAATATTATTCGTGCCTTATTGGTGGTATTGGGTTGCTTGGCTTTGGGCGAGGCAACCGTTTGGATTTTGGGGTTGAAACTGCCGGGCAGTATTGTCGGCATGGCTTTGCTGTTTGCCGCGCTTCAGGCCGGCTGGGTCAAATTGTCTTGGGTGGGAGAGCTGGCAGATATTTTGATGGCAAACCTGACTTTGTTTTTGGTGCCGCCTTGCGTGGCCGTCATCAGCTATTTGGACGTGATTGCAAACGACTGGTTTTCAATTTTGACGGCCACAATCGGCAGTACGATCTGCGTATTGTTGGTGACCGGCAAAGTGCATGAGTGGGTCAGGAGGCGGATGTGATGAATATAGACGGGCTGTTGCGCATGCCCTCGGTCATGCTGTTCCTGACTTTGGCCGTATATGCTTTGGCAGTGCAGATTCGGGCGCGCACGGGGAATGTGCTGTGTAATCCGGTATTGATTAGTACGCTGGTGTTGATGGGGTATTTGAAAGTATTTGCCATCGATTACGAGCTGTACCATTCTGCTTCGCACTTTATTGATTTTTGGTTGAAACCGGCAGTCGTGTTACTGGCCGTGCCGCTTTATCGAAATTGGGACCGTATCCGCAGCCAGTGGTTGCCGGTGGTATTGTCGCAGTTGGCGGGCAGCGTGACAGGCATTGTTACGGGCGTGTATTTCGCCAAATGGCTGGGCGCGTCGCGCGAAGTGGTTTTGTCGTTGGCTTCCAAATCGGTAACCAACCCGATTGCGATTGAAATCACGGCATCGGTCGGCGGTATTCCGGCGATTACGGCGGCAACGGTGATTATTGCTGGGCTTTTTGGACAAATGGCCGGATATAAAGTGTTGAAAGGGACGTTGTATATGCCTTCTTCAGTGGGAATGTCTTTGGGTACGGCCTCACATGCGATGGGTATTGCGGCGTCTTTGGAATACGGCCGCCGTATGGCCGCATATGCCGGCTTGGGCTTGACACTCAACGGCGTGTTGACGGCGATATTGGTGCCTATCTTGATTCCCTTATTGGGTGTATAGCGTTTAGGCCGTCTGAAAATAGTGTAAACAGGAGAAAATGATATGGCTGTAAATTTGACTGAAAAACGTGCAGACGAATTGTTGGAAATCGACGGCATCCGTCTGTTTACAGGTCGCGCGGGCATCAAGCAACAAGACCGCGACGATTTGACGCTGATGGTATTGGGCGGCGGACATACGGTGGGCGCGGTGTTTACGCAAAACCGGTTCTGCGCCGCACCGGTGCATATCGCCAAGTCGCATCTGTTTGACCAAGACGGCGTGTGTGCCTTAGTCATCAATACGGGCAATGCCAATGCGGGTACCGGCGCACAAGGCCGTCTGGACGCGATTAAAGTGTGCGCGGCGGTGGCAGAGCAGGTCGGCTGCCAATCCAATCAGATTATGCCGTTTTCGACCGGCGTGATTTTGGAGCCGCTGCCTGTGGATAAAATCGTGGCCGCTTTGCCGCAAGTGCGCCCTGCATTCTGGTCGGACGCGGCGCGTGCCATCATGACGACGGATACTGTGCCGAAAGCCGCTTCACGCACAGGCTTGGTCGGCGAAAAACACACAGTCCGCGCCACCGGCATCTCCAAAGGCTCGGGCATGATTCATCCGAATATGGCGACCATGTTGTCGTTTATCGCCACTGATGCCAAAGTGTCCCAACCGATTTTGCAGCTGATGACCCAAGAAATCGCAGACGAAAGTTTCAATACGATTACCGTGGACGGCGACACCAGCACCAACGACAGCTTCGTGATTATGGCGACAGGCCGTTGCGGTCAGAGCGAAATCGACAATACCGCCGATCCGCGCTATGCGCAGCTCAAAGCATTGCTCGGTTCGCTGGCTTTGGAATTGGCGCAGGCGATTGTCCGTGATGGCGAGGGCGCGACCAAGTTCATCACGGTTGAAGTACAAAACGCGAAAACCCGCGAAGAGGCGCGCAAAGTGGCTTATGCCGTCGCCCATTCGCCTTTGGTAAAAACTGCTTTCTTTGCCTCCGACCCGAATTTGGGCCGTCTGTTGGCAGCCGTCGGCTATGCCGGTATTGAAGACTTGGACGTCGATGCTTTGAAAATGTGGCTGGATGACGTGTTGGTGGCTGAAAACGGCGGCCGTGCGGAAAGCTATACCGAAGAAGCAGGACAAGCCGTGATGAATCGTCCGGAAATTACCGTCCGCATCGATTTGCAACGCGGCGATACGACGGCGGCCGTCTATACCTGCGATTTGTCGCACGAGTATGTGTCGATTAACGCGGATTACCGTTCTTAAAAACCTTTATCCTTGTTTTCAGACGGCCTTTGAGAAAAGTATCAAGGCCGTCTGAACACATTGACTGCGTGCCTATTATGAAATTTCCACAGACTTGGGCGGCGCGCCTCGCCCACAAAATCCGCCAAACCAAACGCCTGTCGAAAAAGAGCATTGCCTTTCTGTTTTTGCTGGCAGGATCGGCACTGGTTGCCCTGACGGCTTTGATGTTTGCGTACTTGGCGGATTTGGCTTTGGAATGGAACGCTTTGTTGGTGGGAAAATATCCATGGTTTGCGTGGGTGGCCTTGCCGCTGGGTTTGCCGCTTTTGGCGTGGTTTACGCGCAAATTTGCGCCGTACACTTCCGGCAGCGGTATTCCGCAAGTCATCGCTTCGTTGTCTTTGCCGTATGGCGCGCAGAAAACCCGTCTGATTCGTCTGGGCGAAACCTTTTTTAAAATTCCGCTGACGTTTTTGGGCATGATTTTGGGGGCATCGATCGGCAGGGAAGGGCCGTCTGTACAAGTGGGTGCGGCGGTCATGAACGCTTGGGGCGCCTGGTGTAAAAAGCACGGGCTGGCGTTTAGGGGCATGCAGGAAAACGATTTGATTGCCGCAGGTGCGGCCGGCGGTTTGGCAGCGGCGTTTAACGCACCTTTGGCCGGCGTGGTGTTTGCCATCGAAGAATTGGGGCGCGGCGTGATTTTGCGTTGGGAACGCCAAATCCTGATGGGCGTGTTGGCAGCCGGTTTCATTCAAGTGGCGATACAGGGCAACAACCCGTATTTTTCAGGGTTTCAAGGGCATGAGCTGCCAAACATGCTGATGTGGGCCGCGGTGTCGGGCATCGTCTGCGGCGTGGCTGGCGGATTGTTCGGCAGCTTTTTGTATCGCGGCGCGGCGGCATTCGCACCGGTACGCTGGCGCAGTTTCATCCGCCGTCATTTGTTGGTGGTCGCTTTTGTAATGGGTATCTTGTTGGCGTTGCTCGGTACGTTTTATCAAGGTAAAACCTATGGTACGGGTTATCACGAAGCCGCAGCCGCTCTTAAAGGCGCATATGAAGCGCCGTTCGGCTTGGCTGCCGCAAAATGGGCGGCGACCGTGTTCAGCTACTGGGCAGGCATTCCCGGCGGTATCTTCACGCCGTCTTTAACCATTGGTGCGATGATAGGCGAACACATGGCTTCTTTCGCGCAACTGGGCGACGCGTCCAATGTCGCGGTTTTGCTCTGCATGGCCGCGTTCCTTGCCGCCGCAACCCAATCGCCGTTGACCGCTGCCGTAGTGGTAATGGAAATGACGGGCGGACAGAATTTGTTGTTTTGGATGTTGCTGACTTGCATCTTCGCTTCGCAAGTCTCGCGCCAATTCTCGCCGCATCCGTTTTATCACGCCGCAGGTCTGCGCTTCAGACGGCATATCGAAGCCGAAAGCGGACATGTTCCGCATGAGAAAAAAGAATAGATAGGCATATAAAAGGCCGTCTGAAAACTAAATTTCAGACGGCCTTTTATATGCCGTTTAAAGCTGTATTACGGTTTACTTAAACAGCAAAATCAGTAGCAAAACAACCGCAATCACAGCCAACCACAGGCTTTGGCGTTGCTGTACTTTGACCAGATGCACATAGGCATCGCGCATTTCCTGTTGGCGGTTTTCATCAACCAACGCACTGATTTTGCGCGGCAGGGAAGGGATGATTTGCGCCCAGTCGGGAGCTTCGTTTTTGAGGTTGCGCCAAAGGGCTTTGGGGCCGACCTGTTCGTTCATCCAACGCACCAAAAACGGTTTGGCGGTTTTCCACAAGTCCAAATCGGGATCGAGTTGGCGGCCTAAGCCTTCGATGTTGAGCAGCGTTTTTTGCAGCAATACCAGCTGCGGTTGGATTTCGACATTGAAGCGACGGCTGACTTCAAACAGGCGCATCAGTACCAAGCCGAAGGAAATTTGCGAAATCGGTTTGTTGAACACCGGTTCGCACACGGCGCGGACAGCCGCTTCCAATTCTTCCGCGCGCGTGTCGGCAGGCACCCAGCCCGATTCGATGTGGGCGGTAGCGACGCGGTGGTAATCGCGGTTGAAGAATGCGAGGAAGTTGATGGCGAGATAGCGTTTGTCGTAGTCGGTCAGCGTGCCGACGATGCCGAAATCGAGGGCAATGTAGCGGTTGTCGGCGGCGACCAAAATATTGCCGGGGTGCATATCCGCATGGAAAAAGCCGTCGCGGAAAACTTGCGTGAAGAAGATTTCCACGCCGTAATCGGCAAGTTTGTGCAAATCAATGCCGTCGGCTTTGAGTTTGGCAATATCGGATACCGGAGTGCCGTCCATCCATTCGATGGTCAGCACGTCGCTGGTGCAGTAGTCGTAAAACACCTTCGGCACAATCAGCATATCGCTGTTTTGGAAATTGCGACCGAGCTGGCTGGCATTGGCGGCTTCGCGCATCAAGTCCAATTCGTCGTGCAGGTATTTGTCAAATTCGGCCACTACTTCGCGCGGCTTCAAACGCTTGCCGTCTGAAAACAAACGCTCCACCCAGCCTGCACCAAAGCGCATCAGCGACAAATCCTGTTCGATAACGGGCAAAAGGTTGGGGCGCAAGACTTTCACGGCGACCTGTTCGCCCGAATGCAGGTGGGCTTTGTGTACTTGGGCGATGGACGCGCTGGCGACAGGCTCTGTTTCAAATTCCGCGTATAAAGTGTCGATGGATTGTCCCAGTGATTTTTCGATTTGCGAGCGTGAAAGTTGCGCGTCAAACGGCGGCACTTTGTCTTGCAGCCTTGCCAGTTCGACCGCGTAATCGTGCGGAATCAAATCGGGACGCGTGGACAATACCTGCCCGAATTTGATGAAAATCGGCCCCAGGCTTTCCAACGCCAAACGCAGGCGCACGGCAGGCATTTCGTGTTTGAACTTGGACGACTGCGGCAGCATATTGAGGAAAGTCCGCGCCCAACCCGGACGGACCAGCGAGGCAATCAGCTCGGTAAGGCGGTAGCGGTAGAGCGTGCAGAGGATGGTTTTGATGCGTTTGAGGCGGTTCATGATGGACGCAGATAAATCGAAAAAACAGAATTATATAGGAAAAACGGGTAAGGGCTTCAGACGGCCTGAGACTTTTGCAAAAACATTTGCCGCATAGCTAACAATTTTATAAAGGCTCAAGTTTTGCCTCCCCAATAAAAAGACGGATATTCACATCATAAATATTCGTCGGCTACTTGCCCAAACTGCCGATTCAAGACATAATCGGGAAATGTGCAGGAGAGTGTTACACCCAACTACAATGTAACCACCGAAGGCGCAGACACCCTTAAATCGCTCAGGTATCAGGGACTGCACATTGAAACAAACAATCTGGAGAGCGGCGTTTGAATAACGTCCACCGAAGGGGAGAAGGCCGTCTGAACCACCATTCAGACAACCGCGCAAAGCAGTGAGCAGACTGGTTTGCCATCATGCGGATACGGCCGAAAATCTCAGGTTCAAGGACAGATAGGGTCATCCGCGCATAGGTGCGCGGGCGGCATCTGAACAAAAAATCCGGAGAAACTTGAGAATGACTGCTCTGAAAACCACCCCATTTCATCAAGCCCATCAAGATGCAGGCGCGAAGCTGGTAGATTTTGCCGGCTGGGAGCTGCCCATCCATTATGGTTCACAAATCGCCGAACACGAAGCCGTGCGCACCGACGCCGGTATGTTTGACGTATCCCATATGCTCGTTACCGACGTAGCAGGCGCAAATGCCAAAGCCTTTTTCCGCAAATTGATTGCCAACGATGTCGCCAAACTCGCTTTTGTCGGCAAAGCCCTTTATTCCGCTTTGCTCAACGACAACGGCGGCGTGATTGACGACTTGATCGTTTACCGCACCAACGAAGCCGAAACACAATACCGCATCGTGTCCAACGGCGCGACCCGTGAAAAAGACACGGCGCAATTCCACAAAGTCGGACAAGAGTTCGGCGTTGCCTTCAATCCTCGCTACGACCTCGGCATGCTCGCCGTACAAGGCCCGAAAGCCATCGAAAAACTCCTGACCGTCAAACCTGAATGGGCAGACGTTATTCACGGCCTCAAACCGTTCCAAGGTGCAGACTTGGGCAATGACTGGTTTGTCGCCCGCACCGGCTATACCGGCGAAGACGGCGTCGAAGTCATCCTGCCCGGCACTGAAGCCGTCGCATTCTTCAAAGCCCTGCAAGCAGCAGGCGTACAGCCTTGCGGCCTCGGCGCACGCGACACCCTGCGCATGGAAGCCGGTATGAACCTCTACGGCAACGATATGGACGACAATACCAGCCCGCTCGAAGCAGGCATGGGTTGGACCGTTGACTTAAAAGACGAAAGCCGCGACTTCGTCGGTAAAGCCGCCTTGCTGGCATTGAAAGAAAAAGGCGTTACCGTGAAACAGGTCGGCCTGTTGCTCGAAAAAGGCGGCATCCTGCGCGCGCATATGGAAGTGTTGACCGACAAAGGCAAAGGCGAAACCACCAGCGGCGTATTCTCGCCAAGCCTGAAGCAATCCATCGCCATCGCGCGCGTACCGAAAGACTTTGACGGCGATACTGCCAAAGTACTGATGCGCGGCAAAGAAGTGGATGTACGCGTATTGAAGCTGCCGTTTGTGCGTAATGGTCAAAAACAGTTTGATTAATATCGGTTCAGACGGCCTTATTTGTTAAGGGCCGTCTGAAAGCAGGTTTTAATTGTCGTCTAATACGGACGTTTGTAGAAAGCATTGAACAAGGCATCTGTGGATATTGATTCATGAAGATGCCGTCTGAAAATAACCCCCTATCAATGGAGTATCAAACCATGAGCAACATCCCAGCAGAACTGAAATACGTTGCCAGCCACGAATGGCTGCGCCTTGAAGAAGACGGTACCATCACTGTCGGCATTACCCATCACGCGCAAGAGCTGTTGGGCGACATCGTGTTTGTCGAGCTGCCTGAAGTCGGCGCAAACCTGGCTGCCGAAGAGCAAGCCGGTGTGGTTGAGTCTGTAAAAGCCGCGTCCGACGTGTACGCGCCGATTGCAGGCGAAGTCGTTGCCGTCAACGAAGATTTGCCAAGCGCTCCGGAAACTGCCAACAGCGATCCTTACGGCGCAGGCTGGTTCTTCAAAATCAAACCTGCCAACCCTGCCGATTACGACGGTCTGTTGACTGCCGAACAATACGCAGGCGAAGTAGCTTGATTTTTGCAAACATCCAAACAGGTTTTGTGCCTGTTTGATATTGCAGGTCTTAGGTCGTCTGAAAAATGCTTTCAGACGGCCTTTGTTTCAATTTTCCCTCAACAAACATGAATTACTGCGAATTTGTCGCCACTCTTCCCGACGATACGGACAACCCCAACCAACATTATCACGACACGCAATACGGTTTTCCGATTGAGGATGACAATGAATTGTTTGAGCGGCTGGTGTTGGAAATCAATCAGGCAGGATTGAGCTGGACGCTGATGCTGAAGAAGCAACGGGCATTTCAGACGGCATTTAAAGGTTTCGACATCGATACGGTCGCCGCATTTGACGAAGCCGAAATTGAGCGGCTGCTTGCCGATGCAGGCATCGTCCGCAACCGCCTGAAAATCAACGCAGCCATTTATAACGCGCGACAAATCAAGCAAATACGGCAAGAATACGGCTCATTCAAAAACTGGTTGGATACACACCATCCGCTCGACAAGGCTGAATGGGTGAAGCTGTTTAAAAAACATTTCAAATTTGTCGGCGGCGAAATCGTCGGCGAATTTCTGATGAGTACCGGCTACCTGCCCGGCGCGCATGTGGAAACCTGTCCGGTTTATAGGGAAATATTGGCATGTCGTCCAAAGTGGGCGGAGGCCGTCTGAAACAACATCTGCAAGAAAAAACAGTGTTGATATCGATAACACCGAAGGAGTAGAAATGAAACTATCTGAATTGTTCAACCCGAACGAATTTGCCGTGCGCCATTTGAGCTTTGGCGACGAGGCTGCGCTTTTGGAAGCGCTCGGCGAGAAGAGCATGGACGATTTTGTCGGCAATACCGTGCCGCAAAGCATCCGTATGCCGTCCGAACTCGATTTGCCCGAAGCTTTGACCGAGGCGGACGCGTTGGCGAAATTGAAAGGCATCGCGTCGAAAAACGTGATCAACAAATCCTATATCGGTTTGGGCTATTACCCGACCCGCGTGCCGAACGTGATTTTGCGCAACGTATTGGAAAATCCGGGTTGGTACACTGCCTACACCCCGTATCAAGCGGAAATTGCCCAAGGTCGTTTGGAAGCTTTGTTGAACTTCCAACAAGTGTGTATCGATTTGACCGGTTTCCCTGTGGCAGGCGCGTCTTTGCTGGACGAGGCAACTGCCGCTGCTGAAGCGATGGCGATGGCGCACCGCGTGGGCAAAGTGAAATCCGAGCGTTTCTTTGTGGATGCGCGCGTGTATCCGCAAACTTTGGACGTGATGAAAACCCGCGCCAAATATTTCGGTTTTGAACTGGTGGTTGGAGATTTTGCCCAAGCTGATGACGGCGAATACTTCGGCGCGCTGTTCCAATACGTCGGTAAAGACGGCGACGTACAAGATTTGCAGGATGTTATCGGTCGTCTGAAAGCAAAAGGCACAATCGTGGCCGTTGCCGCCGACATCATGAGCTTGGTTTTGCTGAAGTCTCCGGCTGAACTGGGCGCAGATATTGCTTTGGGCAACACCCAACGCTTCGGCGTGCCAATGGGCTTCGGTGGTCCGCACGCTGCTTATTTCGCGTTTAAAGACGAGTTCAAACGTTCCGCCCCAGGCCGCATCATCGGCGTATCCAAAGACGCATCAGGCAAACCCGCGCTGCGCATGGCGTTGTCCACCCGCGAGCAACATATCCGCCGCGAAAAAGCGACATCCAATATTTGTACCGCACAGGCATTGCTGGCGAACTTGGCCGGTATGTATGCCGTTTACCACGGCCCGGAAGGCGTGAAACGCATTGCCAACCGCATTCATGCGCTGGCTTCTGCCTTTGCCGATGCGCTGGTTTCAGACGGCCTGAATGTGGTTCACAAAGTCTTCTTCGATACCGTTACCGTTGATTTCGGCAGCAAAGAGAAAGCAGACCAAGTGTTTGCCGCTGCTTTGGAGTCGGGTTACAACCTGCGCCGCGTCAACGATACTCAAGTTGCGGCTGCATTCCATGAAACATCGGCATACGAAGATTTGGTTGATTTGTACCGCGCGTTTACCGGCAAGGATACGTTCGCATTTGCCGATGACGTCAAAGGCCGTCTGAATGCCGAATTGCTGCGTCAAGACGACATTCTGCAACATCCCGTATTCAACCGTTACCACACCGAACACGAAATGCTGCGCTATCTGAAGAAACTCGAAGACCGCGACTTGGCGATGAACCGCAGCATGATTTCGCTCGGTAGCTGCACCATGAAGCTCAATGCGACTGCGGAAATGTTGCCGATTACTTGGGCAGAGTTCACCGACATCCACCCCTATGCCCCCAAAGACCAAGCCACAGGCTACCGCGCGCTTTTGACCGACATGGAAAACAGCCTGAAAGCCATCACCGGCTTTGACGCGATTTCCTTCCAGCCCAACTCCGGCGCGCAGGGTGAATACAGCGGCATGCTCTCCATCCGCCGCTATCAAGAAGCCAACGGCGAGGGACACCGCAACATCTGCCTGATTCCCAAATCCGCCCACGGCACCAACCCTGCGACTGCGGCCATGCTGGGTTTGAAAGTCGTCGTTGTCGACACCGACGAACACGGCAACGTCAACATCGACGATTTGAAAGCCAAAGCCGAGCAATACCGCGACGCTTTGTCCGCCATCATGATTACTTACCCGTCCACCCACGGCGTGTACGAAGAAGGCATCCGCGACATCTGCCGCATCATCCATGAAAACGGCGGACAGGTTTACATGGACGGTGCCAACCTCAACGCCCAAATTGGCATCATGCAGCCTGCCGAAGTCGGCGCGGACGTGTTGCACATGAACCTGCACAAAACCTTCTGTATCCCTCACGGCGGCGGCGGTCCGGGCGTCGGTCCTATCGGTTTGAAAGCCCACCTTGCCCCGTTTGCACCGGGACACGCTTTGACCGACACCCACAGCGCCAGTGCCGACCAAACCGCCATTGCTGCTGCGGCCTTCGGTTCTGCGTCTATCCTGCCGATTACCTGGATGTACCTGACCATGATGGGTAAACAAGGCATGGAGCAGGCAACGTGCTGGGCATTGCTCAACGCCAACTACGTTGCCAAACGCCTGAGCGAAGACTATCCGATTCTGTATACAGGCAAAAACGGCCGCGTCGCGCACGAATGTATCGTCGATTTGCGTCCGCTCAAAGCCGAAAGCGGCATCACTGAAACCGACATCGCCAAACGCCTGATGGACTACGGCTTCCACGCGCCGACGGTTTCTTTCCCTGTTGCCGGCACGCTGATGATTGAGCCGACCGAGAGCGAAAGCAAAGCCGAACTCGACCGCTTCATCGCCGCCCTGAAACAAATCAAACAGGAAGTGCTGAAAGTCGAGCGCGGCGAATGGCCGAAAGAGGATAATCCGCTGGTGAACGCTCCGCATACCGCAGCAGATGTAACCGGTGAATGGGCGCATCCGTACTCTCGCGAAGAAGCCGTCTTCCCATTGCCGTTCGTTCGCGAACACAAATTCTGGCCGAGCGTCAAACGGGTAGATGAAGTGTATGGCGACCGCAATCTGGTTTGCTCCTGCTTGCCGATTGACGCATACGAAGAATAAGCCTGAATAGGTTTAAAATTGAACAGGCCGTCTGAAAATGAAAATAGTTTTCAGATGGCCTTTTGTTTGTTAAGATATTCCGCCCGAGAACGTACATTTGTTTTTGGTAAAACAACAAATAAGGCATTCGGAAAGATAGACGGCGAATGCCTTTGTTTGCGGATAAAACCAAACTGCTCTCAACAACGATAAACACAAGGCCGTCTGAAAAACAGGAGGATATGATGGACGAACTTTTTATTCAAACGCTGACGATTGCCGGCTCAGATTCCGGCGGCGGCGCGGGCATACAGGCAGATTTGAAGACATTTCAGATGCGCGGCGTGTTCGGTACCAGCGTACTGACAGCGGTTACCGCACAAAATACTTTGGGCGTATCGGCAGTGCATCCGATACCGACCGACATGATTGCTGCGCAAATTGCCGCGATTCAGGAGGATTTCCAAATCCGTGCCTATAAAATCGGCATGTTGGGTATGGCGGAAATCATCGAATGCGTGGCGGAACAAACCGCCGAATGCGACTTCGGCAAACGCGTGTTGGATCCGGTCATGATTGCCAAAGGCGGAGCGCCGTTGTTGGAAAATTCAGCCGTTGAAGCCATGAAACGCCTGCTGTTGCCGCATACGGACGTATTGACCCCCAATCTGCCCGAAGCGCAGGCATTGACGGGTATCAATATTGAAAACCGCCAAGATGCGGAACGCGCCGCCAAAATTCTTCAGGATTGGGGTGTGAAAAATGTGGTAATTAAGGGTGGCCATCTTGCCGACAGCCAAAGCGAATATTGCACCGACTGGCTGTTTACGCAATATGAAACCATCGAGCTGAACAGCAAACGTTTCCCAACGCCGCATACCCATGGCACGGGCTGCACATTTTCTGCCTGCATCACTGCCGAGTTGGCAAAAGGGTTTAGCGTACCCGAGGCGGTTCAAACGGCAAAAAACTATATTGCCGCCGCCATTTCCTATCCTTTGGGCATCGGTGCAGGGCACGGGCCGGTCAACCACTGGGCGTATCGGGATGAATAATGCGTTCAGACCAATTGTAATTGATTGTATTTTTCAGACGGCCTGACTAGGTTTATCACTTGAAATTGTTTACAATATCGGATTAATGCTTTTACGGATAAAAAAGACACCATGCAAGTTACCTCAAAATGGATAGACGGAATGTGCTTCGTCGGTACAACGGCAAACGGACACAGCGTTGTGATGGAAGGCGCGGCGGCTGAAGGCGAAGTCAAACGCGGCCCTAGCCCGATGGAAATGCTGTTGTTGGGTGTAGCAGGCTGTTCCAGCATCGATGTAGTGATGATTGCCGAGAAACAACGCCAAAAAATCACCGACTGCCGCGCTGAAGTGACTGCCAAACGCGCCGACACCGTGCCGCGCGTGTTTACCGAAATCCATATCCACTTCAAAGTGTATGGCCGGGGTTTGCAAGAAAGCGCGATTGAGCGCGCCGTACAGATGTCTGCCGAAAAATATTGCTCCGCATCGATTATGCTGGGTAAAGCGGCAAAAATGAGCCACAGCTTCGAGATCGTCGAAACAGAATAGGGCGGTTTCAGGATGGGAGTGCCGGAGCGTGAACCGGCTACGCACAAAAAAAGCAGATATATTCACGCATTAACATGAATATATCTGCTTGCTTTTTATTCCTTTTTCTCTCTCTCTATCAGCCTTTATAACTTGGCTTGTTGATCTCATTGTGCAAGTTTCGTTTAACATTGTCAACAATTTTTAATTATATTTTAAACACCCCCGAAAGCTGCAGGTTTGTAAACGCTTGCGCCTTAATACGGATATTGGGGAAACATTATGGATTACGAAAATAATACCAACGTTGCGCCTGCAACTTCATCGCTTATTTTGGAAGAACGTCACGATTCGGAACTCTTCCGCGTGTACGCATTGATTTTGGACGGTATTACCGACCATCTGCTGCTGCCGGGCAAAAAACTGACCGAGTCCGAGCTTTGCCGACAAATGGTTTGCTCCCGCAATACCGTGCGTGGCGCATTATCGCTTTTGGCGCACGATAAAATCGTCGATTTGCAGCCCAACCGCGGCGCATTTGTCCATGTGCCGGACTTGAAAGAAATGAAAGACGTGTTCAACACGCGTATCGAAATGGAAAGCATGATTTTGAGCGTCCTTATCGATATGCCTGATTTGGAAACGCGTCTGCAACCGCTTTATGCCATGATTGAGCAAGAGGGCGCAGCCTCCGAAAGCGGCGACCGCGTGGGTTGGAACCGCCTGTCCAATGCCTTCCATGTCGAATTGGCGCGGCTGCTGGACAACGATGTCCTGTTTGAAATCATGAATACCTTGTGCGCGCGCTCTTCATTGATTGTGGCCGTTTCCGATCCGCTTCGCAAAGAAAAGCGCAACATCGATTCCAATTCGCACCATGAACACCGAGAAATCCTCGATTTATTGCTGGCAGGCAAGCGCAACCGTGTGACCAAAGTCATGCGCCGCCACTTAGGCGCGTGTATGGAACGCTTGGAACAGAAACTCGAGATGTAATCGGTTTGACAATGAAAAAGGCCGTCTGAAATATTCAGACGGCCATTGGTTTATCCCTACAAAACGAAACGCCATGAAACCCAAAATCCAAAGACACGAACATATCCTCACCCTTGTCCGCGAACATAACTTCATGACGGTGGAAGAGTTGGCGGCGAATTTGGATGTTACGCCGCAAACCATACGCCGCGATGTGCAGGAGTTAAGTGAGACCGGACAGCTCAAACGCTATCACGGCGGCGCATCTTTGGGCGATGTTTCAGTCGTAACGGCAGGGCAGGAGCGGCGCAACCATCAGCAGCAGGAAAAAAACGCCATTGCCCGTCTGATTGCTTCCACCATTCCCGACAATGCCTCGCTGTTTATCAGCATCGGTACCACCATGGAAGCCGTCGCCGCCGAGTTGGTTAGACAGCGTAAAAACCTGCGGATTATCACCAACAATATCTACGCCGCCTCCATCACTGCGGCGCGTACCGACTACACGGTTATCATCGCTTCCGGCGTGGTCCGCCCCTTGGATGGCGGTATTACCGGCGTGGCGACCGTCGATTTCATCAACCAATTCAAAGTCGACTATGCCATCATGAGTACCCACGGTATAGAAAACGACGGCTCGCTTTTGGATGACGATTACAAGGAAGTCAGCGTCATGCAGGCGATGGTGAACAATGCCCGCGTGCGCTATCTTGGTGTCGATCACAGCAAATTCAACAGCAATGCCTTGGTCAGACTGGGCGATATCGGCGCATTCGATAAGCTGTTTACCGACCGCACACCATCCGCCGCCATGCAGAAAACCCTAAACGAGCGCGGCGTGGCGTGGCAGGTTGCCGACCCTGTATCAAAGTAGCCAAGTCGGGTACAATTGAGCCATCATTCCATTCCTTTCAGACGGCCTGATTGAATGCTCAGGCCGTCTGAAAACAGAAAATCATTTTCCCATCAAAGAAATATTATGTTGAATAAAGACCAATTCGCGGACAACCACTTTATCCGCACCATTATCGATGAAGACCTCAAAAGCGGTAAGCATACAGCCATCCAAACCCGTTTCCCGCCCGAGCCGAACGGCTACCTGCACATCGGCCACGCCAAATCCATCTGCTTGAACTTCGGTTTGGCGTATATTTATGACGGCTTGTGCAACCTGCGTTTCGACGACACCAACCCCGAAAAAGAAAACGACGAATACGTCAACGCCATCAAAGAAGACGTTGAGTGGCTTGGTTTCCATTGGGCAGGCGAGCCGCGTTTCGCTTCCAACTATTTCGACCAGCTTTACGATTACGCCGTCGGTTTAATCAAAGACGGCAAGGCCTATGTCGATGATTTGACGCCCGAAGAAATGCGCGAATACCGCGGCACGCTGACTGAGGCGGGCAAAAACAGCCCTTATCGCGACCGCAGCGTCGAAGAAAATCTCGACCTGTTCACGCGCATGAAAAACGGCGAATTTCCAGACGGCAGCAAAACCCTGCGCCTGAAAATCGATATGGCATCAGGCAACATCAATATGCGCGACCCCGTCATCTACCGCATCCGCCGCGCCCATCACCACAACACCGGCGACAAATGGTGCATCTACCCAATGTACGACTACACGCATTGCATTTCCGATGCCATCGAAGGCATCACGCATTCCTTGTGTACGCTCGAATTTGAAGCCCACCGTCCGCTGTACGACTGGGTGCTGGACAACATCCCCGCGCCGCACGCCACCCGTCCGCGCCAATACGAGTTTTCCCGTTTGGAGCTTCTGTATTCCATCACGTCCAAACGCAAGCTGAACCAACTGGTTTCAGACGGCCATGTTTCCGGCTGGGATGACCCGCGTATGCCAACGATTTCCGGTATGCGCCGCCGCGGCTACACGCCCGAAGGTCTGCGCCTGTTTGCCAAACGCGCCGGTATTTCCAAATCTGAAAACGTGGTCGATATGAGCGTGTTGGAAGGCGCGATTCGCGAAGAGTTGGAAAACTCTGCGCCGCGCCTGATGGCGGTTTTGAATCCGCTTAAAGTCACCCTGACCAACTTTGAAGCCGGCAAAACCCAAAGCCGCCGTGCCGCGTTTCATCCGAACCACGAAGAAATGGGCGATCGCGAAGTACCTGTTTCCCAAACCATCTACATCGAAGCCGACGACTTTGCCGAAAATCCGCCCAAAGGCTTCAAACGCCTGATTCCCGGCGGCGAAGTGCGTTTGCGCCACGGCTATGTGATCAAGTGCGATGAAGTAGTAAAAGACGAGGCAGGCAATGTGGTTGAACTCAAGTGCAGCATCGACCACGATACCTTGGGCAAAAATCCCGAAGGCCGCAAAGTCAAAGGCGTGATTCACTGGGTTTCCGCTGAACACGCCGCCGAAATCAAAGTCCGCCTCTACGACCGCCTCTTTACCGTCGAGCGTCCCGATGCCGTGCGCGGCGAAGACGGCAACTACCTGCCGTTTACCGATTTCCTCAACCCTGAATCCATCAAGGAAATCACCGCCTACGCCGAGCCTGTCGCAAAAGATTTGCCGGCGGAGAGCCGTTGGCAGTTCGAGCGCATCGGCTATTTCGTCACCGACCGCAAAGACCACAGCAAAGACACGCCGGTGTTCAACCGCACGGTAACGCTGAAAGATTCTTGGCAGCCTAAGTAATCTGTTTGCAGTCGCTATATTGAAGGCCGTCTGAAAACGTGAAATCCGGTTTTCAGACGGCCTTTGTCGATAAAAGGGATGAGATGGAACGTTATTCTGTACATTTGAAACTGCTGGGAATGGCGGTGTTGTGGGGTGCGTCTTGGCCGATGGGGCGGATGCTGGGGCAGTCGCTGCCGCCGCTGACGGGCGGGGCGGTTCGGTTTGTCTTGGCTTCGGTTTTGTTGTTGGGCTGGTTGTTTGCGCGCAGTAGGTTCGCGACTTTGGCGGCTTTGTCGGCGCGGCAATGGCTGGGTTTGACGGCAGCCGCTTCCGTCGGCGTGTGCGGCTATGCGGTGTTTTTTATGCTGGGTTTGCAGACTATGCCGGCAGGCAAGGCGGCGGTGGTCGTGGCGGTGAATCCTGTGTTGACGCTGCTGTTGGCAACTTGGTTTTTCGGCGAGCGTCTAAACGCGAAGATTTTGGCGGGTATGCTGCTGGCGGTCGGCGGTGCCATTATGGTGGTAACGCAAGGGCAGCCGTTGACGGTATTGTCGGGCGGCATCAAGGCGGGGGAGTGGCTGATTTTCGGCTGCGTGGTCTGTTGGGCGGCTTATACCTTAATCGGTCGCGCGGTTTTGCGCGGGATAGATGCGCTGACGGTAACGACGGCAACGTCGTTCATTGGTGCGTTGATGTTGTCGGTGGTGGCGTTGTGGACGGACGGAATACCGTTTGAGGCGATAGCGGCAATGGATGGGCGCGGTTGGACGGCCTTGGCGTGGCTGGTCATCGGTGCGACGGTATTGGCCTATGCGTGGTATTTCGAAGGCGTAAAGACTTTGGGTGCAGGCAGCGCGGCGGCGTATATTACGCTTGTGCCGATTTTCGGTGTGCTGTCTTCGGCGTGTTTTTTGGGCGAACCGCTGCATATTTCGTTGGTTGCGGGCTGTGCGGCGGCAGTCGGCGGCATGACGCTGATGCGGTACGGGCAGAGGGCCGTCTGAAGTTGGGTAAATACTCGGATTTTGGGCGATGGGGTTGCGATTGCCAAGCTGTTGCCGGCCATAATCTTATTGCAGGGTAAGATTATGGTCTCGGTTCAGTGTTCGATTTAAAAATTTGACACCCTGCCTCCAACTGCCTAAAATTCAACTTTCTCAAAAATCTACCGTATCCTGCGGCACGATTTCATACTTTCAGACGGCCTGTGTGCCATCTCTCTGATACCATCCAAAATATATCAATACTATGCACGTTTCAGAACTCCAAACCCTCCACATTTCCAAACTCTTGGAAATGGCAGAAGAACATGGCATTGAAAACGCCAACCGTTTCCGCAAACAAGACCTCGTTTTTGC
>NZ_JBQCWY010000006.1:0-27633 GCF_051956955.1 Neisseria sp. P0021.S005
CCTTGGGCGAAACCTTTATTATGGTCGGCCTATCGACTACTTTCGCCGTTATCTTCGGTACGATTTTGGGCGTATTGCTGTTTGTGACGTCAAGCCATCAGTTGCACTACAACAAACAGCTGAATTTGTTTTTGGACAACCTGGTCAACCTGATGCGCGCATTCCCTTTCGTCATCCTGATGATTGCCATGATTCCTGTTACACGCGCCATCATCGGCACGACCATCGGCCCGGTTGCCGCCTCATTGGTATTGAGCGTATCCGGCCTATTCTACTTCGCCCGTCTGGTTGAGCAAAACCTGCGCGAAGTACCCAGAGGCGTAATTGAAGCGGCCTCCGCAATGGGTGCCTCACCCATGAGCATCATCTGCAAAGTGCTTTTGAATGAAGCGCGCGCAGGTATGGTTTCCAGCATTACCGTACTGGCTATTGGCCTTTTGTCGTACAGCGCGGCGGCAGGTATGATTGGCGGCGGCGGTTTGGGCGACCTTGCTATCCGTTACGGCTACTACCGCTATCAAATGGAAGTCATCATCTTCATCGTTGCCATCCTGGTTTTACTCGTTATCCTGATTCAAGGTATCGGCAACAGATTGGCGCGCAAACTGGATAAACGTTAAACAAACCAGGCCGTCTGAAATGGACTTACTATTTTTCAGACGGCCTGTTATCTATTTAGAACATATTAGGATATACCAAATAAATCTACAAAAAACACCCTCATATTCCCAAAATAGATTTACAATTCCTCTTTTTTTGACGGCGGCAGCTTAAGGCCGTCTGAAACCGTTTTATCATCCATCTGGAGCAAAATATGAAAACCAACACATTCTTCAAAACCCTTTCTGCTGCTGCGCTGGCCATCGTACTGGCTGCCTGCGGCGGTCAAAAAGACAGCGCGCCTGCTGCCTCTGCTGCTTCTTCTGCCGACAACGGCGCAGAGAAAAAAGAAATCGTCTTCGGTACAACCGTCGGCGACTTCGGCGATATGGTTAAAGACCAAATCCAACCGGCTTTGGAGAAAAAAGGCTATAAAGTCAAACTGATCGAATTTACCGACTATGTGCGCCCCAACCTTGCTTTGGCTGAAGGCGAATTGGACATCAACATCTTCCAACACAAACCTTATCTGGACGACTTCAAAAAAGAACACAAACTGGACATCATTGAAGCCTTCCAAGTACCGACTGCACCTTTGGGCCTCTATCCTGGCAAACTGAAATCTTTGGACGAATTGAAAGACGGCGTCAGCGTTTCTGCACCTAACGACCCATCTAACTTTGCCCGTGCATTGGTTATGTTGAACGAATTGGGCTGGATTAAACTGAAAGCCGACGTTGATCCGCTGACTGCCTCTAAAAACGATATTGCCGAAAATCCAAAAAACATCCAAATCGTAGAACTTGAAGCCGCCCAACTGCCACGCAGCCGTGCCGACGTTGACTTTGCCATCGTTAACGGCAACTACGCCATGAGCAGCGGCATGAAACTGACCGAAGCCCTATTCCAAGAGCCAAGCTTCGCCTACGTTAACTGGTCTGCCGTCCGCACTGCCGACAAAGACAGCCAATGGCTGAAAGATGTAACCGAAGCCTACAACTCTGACGAGTTCAAAGCTTACTCACAAAAACGCTTTGCCGGTTACAAATACCCTGCGGCATGGGGTGAAAACGCAGCAGCAGGTGCTCAAGCCGAAGCCGCCTCTACTGCTTCTGCAACCAAATAAATCGCTCTTTGAAAAAAGGCCGTCTGAACGTTCAGACGGCCTTTTTCTATTGATTATCTCTTCTCAAAGCTCAAAATAAGTTTTTTGATTAACGCCAAATACTTACGTAATTCCCTTTTTAAAACCAAATCAATATGTTGTAAAAAAGTTCAATAAGAAATCATGTTTTTATTCAATAGAATCAATCACTAAATGAATTATTCTACTTTTTTATAATATTCACTAGTAATGTTCCGCTTATCCTGATATTATACCGTTCATCTAAAGACATCCGGTTATCTGCATTACAGACCGCTCATCTGAATTGCTTCAAACCACTTTGTCGGATTTTCCCATATATGTTGTGTTTCTCCGTATCGAAGGGGTTTGAGCGGTCGAAATACCGTTTTGCTTAGATATTAAAGCTTCGTGCTTTGAAATGAGTGAATTTTTGTTTTAAGTGTCGTAATCTCTTGCTAATTACTCCCAGCTGCAAGAGTTTCAGGGTTGCCCCTTGGGCAGCCCTTCTTTTTTTATATTTCATTATTTCAATATCTTAGACTTTCCCTTATTCATATATTCAAACCAACTGGCAAAACCATTCTTTTTCTCAATCTCAAATCTTCTTCAATTCATTATTCGGCATCACCAGCCAAACCTGTGCCTTTTTAACTTGGGCCGCTGCTCGGATGGCCGCTTCATCCATAATAGAAAATGCGGTAGAAAAAGCATCGGCAACCGCCGCACTCTCCGCCATGACGCTCATGCTTTTATAGCGCGGCTGGCTTCCGCCTGTGCGCGGGTCAAACAGATGGGTAAATTTGCCTGCCTCGTCCATTACCGTGCCATAGCCGCCCGATGTGGCAAACGCTTGATTTTTCATGGCAATAGTGGTCAGGATTTGGTCTTCTTGGTCGGGATTGCGAATGCTGACATTCCACTCGCGCTGGTTAGCATTATCAAAGCCGTAAATCTCCCCCATATCAATCAATGCCTGGGTAACGCCTTGCTGCTTCAACAATTCAGCTACTTTGTCGGTGATATAGCCCTGCGCAATGCCGTTGAGCGACAGGCCCATGCCTCTTTGGGCAAAACGGATTTCTTTGGTATCAAAATCGACTTTGTTGAAATCCACTAATTTGAGCGTGTCTTTGATACTGCGTTCAGATGGCGGCGTTTCGGTTTTAGGGTTTCGTCTGAAATGATCGGCATACAGATTCCACAATGGCTGAATGCTGGGATCAAATGCACCCTGCGTCAGCTGATGGATATCTCGGCTGATACTGAGCAGCTGTAAAAAATCAGATGGCGGATTTTTCAGACGGCCTTCTCGGTTTAAACGGCTGATCAGGCTGTCGTCCCGATACAGGCTGAAGATTTTTTCCAACCGTAAAACTTCCGCCAATACTTTGTTGACTAATATTTCTGCCTGCTTGCGCTCAACGCCGAACAAACGCAACTCCGCGCCCGAACCCAATGCAATGCCTCTCCAAATAACTGGCTGCTCTTCTTGATTTGGGCTGGTCGGATGAGTCGGTTGATTGGTTTTGCGGCTGATGGCAAAAGGAATGCCGACACCGGCGGCAAGGGTGGCAGCTATGGCAAGGAAACGGCGGCGCGTTAAAGGGGTGGACATAAAGTATTCCTTAGATTTTTTATCTTTACATTGAAAGCCGCATTCATTAAATCATCAATCGGCAGCTTCCAATACAAAGGCCGTCTGAAACTGTTTCAGACGGCCTTCTATTGATTGTTTTATTTGAAAATGTATTCGTCGGGCATCTCTGCAAAACCGACTACTCTGCCGCCTTTTTCTTTGGCGAATTTTTCAGCCTGAGCCTTGTCGGCAAACGGAAGTGCGTCTTCCGCACCCATGCCGCCGATAAAGCTGCTTTCGATGACGTAATAGGCTTTTTTCGCATCTATCCATTCGGCGTCAGCATTGGGTTTTTCCCAATCTTTGACTTTGCCCATATCGGTAACATAGATGACATGAATGCCTTTAGGCTCTTCGGGCAGCTTTGTATAACCGAACATCTGCTTAATGGTGGAAAACCAAACTGGTTTGTCAGGTTTGCCGTTCAAGAAGATTTGCGCTTTAGGGCCGTTGTGTTCGGTCAAATTCATGCTGCAGTAATGACCGACTGCGCTGTCGCTGATTTGTTGGGGCGCAGGCGGAGGGCTGTTATCCTGCTTACTGCAGGCTGCCAATGCGATGAGTGTGAAGGTTGTCAATAATATTTTTCTCATATTTGTCGCTTTCCGAAAATCCAGGCGGCTAAGACCAAAGGAATGATAACCCATAATACCTGCGCCGTCAGCAAAATAGGCATACTCAGGCTGATTTGATCGCTCAAACCTGCCATGCCGGCATACATGGCTGTATTTTCGTAACCCGTCAGGTTCAGCAGGCGATAAATGTCTGCGGGGTTGAACAGAAGAACGGTTTCCACTACAGGCGCGGTAATGACTTGTTCGGTATCGGCAACCAAAACACCCAAAAGCGCCATATCGAAAATAACGACAAAAAACAGCCATACGCCGATGGCGATACCGGCGGCTGTACCGCGTTCTTTAACTTTTGCGCTGATCAAATAGCCCATGGACAAAAAGGCTGCGCCAAGAATCACGCTGGCAGCAATCAAAAGGGCGAAAGGTTGCCATGCGGCAATATCAAAACCGCCGTTGGCAAGCTGAAGGGTAATACCTGCCAATCCGTAGCCTGCGGTGGTAGCAAGGGCAAGAATGATGAGGTGGCCGATAAATTTACCGGCAAGGATTTGGTTGCGCGAGATGGGGTAACTTAGCAACAACGCCATTGTACCGCGCTCGATTTCGCCGATCAGTGCATCATAAGAGAGCAACATCGCAATCAGCGGGATCAAGAAGATAGACAGGCTGGACAGACTGACTACAGTTACCGTCAAGGGATCAACCTTGACCGAACCGGTAGGCGAGCTGCCGAGAAAGCCTAATGACAGTGCCAATGCGGCAAGCAAAAGTGCGGCGGCAAGAACCCAACGGTTGCGCAGGCTGTCTCGGACTTCTTTGCCGGTAATAATCCAAACGGGGTTCATACGTCTTCCCTCTTCAAGAATTGCGCGTACATATCATCAAGTGTTGGCGTGTGGATATCGATGTAGGCAAGACTGCCCAAATCACCCAATTCGCTCAAAAGTCCCATACGCTCTTCGGCTTTACATTGCGCTTTATACGACAGGCCGTCTGAAAGCGGATGCCAACGCTCGCTCAACGGGCGCGCTTCTTTCAAGCGGACGTTGACGGTCAGCGGTAGACCGCTTTGAACATGCAACTCATCCATGCTGCCGTCAGCAACTTTCACGCCGTTTTTCATAACGATGATGCGGTCGGCGTGGCCGTCAAGCTCGGCCAGTGCATGGGTGCTGAGCAATACGGTTGCGCCGCGCCCATTGAGTTCGCGCACAACTTCGTAAAACATTTGACGTGAAGCCGGATCAAGGCCGGTAGTTGGCTCGTCAAACAATAAAACTTTAGGCTCGCCCAACAAGGCTTGTGCCAAAGCGAGGCGTTGACGCATACCTTTAGAGTAAGTGCCGACACGGCGGCGTGCGGCCTGGGAAATGCCGACACGCTCGAGCAATTCGCGGTTTTTACTCAGGGGCTGTTTTTTTAGTTTGGCATAGAAATCCATGGTTTCGATACCGGTCAATGAAGGGTGCAATGCAACCGTTTCAGGCAGGTAACCGATTTGGCTGCGACGCTGCGCCCCTGCTTTACTGCCGGTCGGCTCTCCCAAAAGCATCACTTCGCCCTCGGTCGGCGTAATCAGGCCGAGTATCAGCTTCATAATGGTAGATTTGCCTGCACCGTTGTGTCCTGCCATGCCGACGCTCTCGCCAGCCTTGAGAACCAGATCGACTTGGTTGACGGCCTTTTGGCTGCCAAACTGCTTGGTCACGTTTCTTAATTCAACGTGGTTGGTACTGCTCATGGATATTCCTCTAGTGAATGTTTCAGACGGCCTTTGATATTGGGCCGTCTGAAAGGTTACATATTGGCATTTCCGCCTGTCAACGCACCGTTTTCGGCATTACCCCATTCGGATTGGTGCGTTTTTGCTTCATGCAGCAATTCGTCCTTCATGGCTTCGTATTTGGTTGTCGTTTTATTGCGGACAGGGTTCATCAAAGGCTTGCTGTCAATTACGCCGCCGGGCAGGATGGCGGGAAATTGAGATTGCGCCCATTTGACAATGCTGATGGCAGGGCTGTTCATCAATAACCGGGCGACGGGTGCGCGCCAGATGATTTGGTCGATAATCCCATTGGGACGGTAGGCACTGTCGCCGAAGCCGTCGCCGTCAAGGTCAAAGGCGCTGTTATCGCTCCAATAGTTGCCGCGACCACCCTCGCCCCAATCAAGGAAACGGGTGCTGACGTATTTGACTTGGCTTTCGTTGTTGATAAACGAATTATTGAACAGGCTTGTGCCTTCAATGGCCGCGGTAAAGTGAATACCGATTTGACAGTTTTCAAAATGGTTGTCGAAAATTTTATCGTAGTTGGCATTGTAGGCAAACACACATTTGCCCGCCTTATTGATCACATTATCGTGAATTTCGGAATAATTGACGTAGTTGAGCATAATGCCTTGGTCGCGACTGCCAACGGCAATGTTGCCATACACTTTCAGGCGTTCAGAAAACATCAGCACATAACCCATATTGTTGCCAACGGAGATATTGTTGCTGACTTCGCTGTCATTGGTATACATATAATGGACGGCAAAGCGCAAGTCGCTAAAACGGTTGCCTTTGTAGGTATTATGGGTACTGGTATTTGAAAAAATACCGTCACGGCCTTTGGAAATATCGTTATCGACCACTTGCGCACCGGGCGCATTCCAGACGGTTACGCCGTTGCCGCGTTCATTGACGCGCAGGGTTGCATCGCCGATGATTTTATTTTCCCGCACCATGGATTCTGCCGCACCGTGAATATACACGCCGACGGAATTGTCGATGATGTTGTTATGCTCCACCAGCGCGCGCGTTGCCGTCTCTTCTAAATAGATACCGGCATCCATTGCCGGCAAACTCATGCCGGAATGGGAAACGGTCAGATTGCGCAAAGTTACATCAGGCGCATGAACGGCAACCGTCCTCCCGCTCCGGTCGCCGACAATCTTGGCGGAACGGTCGGCAGGGCCTTCGATGGTAATGGGTTTGTCGATATAGAGTTTGGTTTTGTATGTACCGGAGGCAAGCTTGAGCGTATCGCCGGCTTGGGCGCGCGCCAAAGCATCATTGAGATTGTCTTGTGCGGATACGTTGATGACTGCGGCAAAGGCCGTCTGAACCATGCTGCCAAGCAGCAATACGAGTGCGGCACGTTGCCATTTGGAACGATGGATTTGTGTGTGCGTCATAATCATA
This sequence comes from Neisseria sp. P0021.S005, assembly GCF_051956955.1. Classification (NCBI taxonomy): domain Bacteria; kingdom Pseudomonadati; phylum Pseudomonadota; class Betaproteobacteria; order Neisseriales; family Neisseriaceae; genus Neisseria; species Neisseria sp. P0021.S005. The sequence goes on from NZ_JBQCWY010000006.1 coordinate 7,122, forward strand.
TCTCTGTTTCAGACGGCCTGCTTGCCGCATGATAAACCGATGCGGAAACAGGTATTTTGGTGTTATAGCAAAGCTGTCTGATGATGGCTTTCATTTTGTGGCCATATCGGCCGACAAACAACTTTGCTATAAAGGCCGTCTGAAAGAATGTTTTTTCAGACGGCCTGAAGAATTAAATCATCAAACCGAAATTATTTTGGTTTAACAATCATTTGGCCAGACATTTCCATGTGCAATGCGTGGCAGAACCATTGGCAGTAGTACCAGTGTACGCCTGGACGGACAGCCTTGAAGGTTACAGAAGATGTAGCTTGCGGGCCAATCTCCATAGCAATGCCATAACCTTCCAAAGTAAAGCCGTGAGTCAAGTCTTCAATGGTCTCAACGTTGGTTACATATACGGTAACTTCGTCGCCTTGGTTCACTTCAAATTGAGGAACGCTGTAAGCAGGCGCAACGGCAGTCATGTACACGCGTACTTTGTTGCCTTCACGTACGACTTTGGCAGCTTTTTCCAGCTCAACACCGTCTTTTTGAGCTTGTTCCAAAGCTTCTTGCCAGAACCATGGGTCTTTGCGGTCCCAAGTTTTGCTTGGGTTCACTTTAGACGCAGCAACCAAGCACAAGTCGTGTGGTTCGGCAAAAGTCGGATTGTCATGCACCAGACGCATTTCGTCGCCGGAGATGTCGATCAATTGGTCACACTCAGGTTTCAAAGGACCGGCATTCAAGAAGCGGTCTTTAGAGAACTTGTTCAAAGATACCAACCATTTACCGTCGGCTTCTTTGGTTTCGCCCATGGTAGTGTGGTTGTGACCCGGTTGATAGTGAACGTCGAGTTTTTGTTTGATCGGATCGATTTTCTCGCCTTTATAGGCTTTAATCGCGTCGTCGATGTTCCATTTCACCATTTGACTGTCGATAAACAATGTAGTATAGGCATTGCCGCGACCGTCAAATGCAGTGTGTAATGGGCCAAGACCCAGTTGAGGCTCGGCTACGACAACATCGCGCTCTTTGATTTTACCTGCAAACAAGTCATCCAGTTTGCTAACATCCAATACGGTAACGGTTGGAGACAGTTTACCGTTGAGCATGATGTATTTGCCGTCAGGGCTTGCATTACAACCGTGAGGAGAGTTAGGAACCGGGATGTAACGAGTGTATGGAGAGTTGGCTTCCGCACGACCGTCCAACATTTTTACGCCGTTAACTTCTTTGAAGTCGCCTTTTTTGATGCCTTCTTCGATGGCGGCCAGGTTAAATACTACACACCAGTCTTGTTCGTTAGAAGATGCACCTTGTACAGTCAGAGCGCGCTCAGAGTTATAGCAGGTAGAGAAAGAGTATTTACCTTGGTAGTCGGCATCGCCATTATCCAAGTTACCGTCTACCAATACTTGCCATGCGATGTCCATGGTTTCGCCATCAACTGCAGTATAAACGGCATTCCAAGTTTTAGGATCATCCCATTTGCCTACGCCGTCAACAGGAACGATATGCTCACCGTTGGCAAATACGTAGCCAGTTTTCGGATAGCGTTGAGGACGCAGACCGTGGATACCTGAAGCATTAGGAATATCGATGATTTTATCAGTTTTCATCACATCCAAGCGGATACGGCAAACACGGGTGTTTGCTTTATCGTTGGCGTAAGCATAACGGCCATCGTAAGTTTGGTCGGTGAAAGACAAGTGCGGGTGGTGCAAGTCGCCGTTAGGGTAGCAACGCAGACCGCTGTCTTGCAGGAATTTACGGGTTTCCGGCGTAATTTTTTCATTCAAAATACGCAGGCTCTCGTTGGTACGACCCCAACCGGTAGCGCTGTCCATATTGAACACAGGGATACGCATCAACTCACGCATAGAAGGTACGCCGATCAAGCGCATTTCACCTGATTGACCGCCTGACAAGAAACCGTAGTATTGGTCAAGTTCGCCTGGACCAACTTCGGAAGTTTGTTTGCCCGGTTCGGCAGAATGAGCAGCGGCTTTTTCGGCAGGTGCAGCACCGGAAGCAGCAGCTTTATCACCCTCGCCGTTAGAGCAACCGGCCAAGCCCAACAAACCGGCACCAGCAATACCCGCACCGGAAGCAGCGGCAGTACCTAAGAATGAACGACGGCTTAAGCCGTTTTGTTCTAATTTTTCGTCTGACATACGACACTCCTTGGATAAAATCCGGCGGCCGATTTTTCAGACGGCCTGCCGATGAAAAACTTTCTAAGTCAGGCTGCCGATACAGCCCTCTTTTTTTATTGATAAATTACTACTTGTCGACACTGATTGCCGATTCTTTTTTAACAAACTGGACGACTTGTTCTTGAGCATTTTGCGTCACTGCCGCATCATGCTGTTCAGCTTTTGCCGCCGCTTGTTTTTGTTTTTTCTTATTCGTTGCCACTACTTGGGGACAACGCGTATCGTGATGATACATTACCTGACAATGCAGACATTGGATACATTCGTTCGGATGAATGTCGCCTTCAGGTGCGATTGCCTGTACGGGACATTCGTGTGTACAAATCTGGCATGGGTTACCGCACATTTTATAACGGCGCAGCCAATCAAACACACGGAAGCGGCCCGGCAATGCAATACCTGCACCCAAAGGACACAGATAACGGCAGAAGAAACGTTCGATGAACAAGCCTGCAATCAGCAAAGCGGCGGCGAACAGAACAAACCACCATTCACGCATGAATTTCAAAATAATTGCAGTTTTGAAAGGCTCAATTTCAGCAAATTTTTCAGCCGTACCCAAATCGTACAGGGAAATTGCCAGCAAAGCGAAGAAAATTACATATTTAATCGCACTCAGACGGGTATGCAACAAGTGTGGCACTGTAATTTGTTTCAGACCCAATTTTTTAGCGATACGGTTGGTTAACTCTTGCAATGCACCGAAAGGGCACAGCCATCCACAGAATGTACCGCGGTTCCACAACAGCATGGTCGCCGCTGTAAAGAGCCACAGAATGAATACCAGCGGATCCATCAGGAAAAATTCCCAGTGGAACTCAGTCAAAACAGCTGAGAACAACGTCAAAGTATTCACTACCGATAATTGTGCCTGAGCATACCAGCCGATATAAAACAGCGTAAAGGTCAGGAAACAGAGACGGAATCGGTCATACCATTTTTCGTAACGGACAATCCAATCTTGGAACAGGAATACCAACAGAAGAATTGTCAAAGCAATACCGACAACCACGATTTGACCTTGTTTGGCTTTCCAAACCTGTTTCCAAAGTTGGTTGGATACGCCTTCCTCAGCCGTTGCATCTTCTGCAATACCTGTACTTTCTTCCGGAGCAGAGGCTGCCACAGCCACCGGCTCAACCGGTGCACTAATTTCAACCGGCGGTGCTTTAGGATCGTCAACGTAGTAGCCTTTTGGCAATTCGTAATCCAAATCTGCAGTTACGAAAGCCTTATCGTTAACACTCAACACACGTTGAATCATCAGTTGTAAACGCCATGGTTCAGCACCATCAAATTCCACACCTTCGGGGATAGTGAACCAAGAAACTTCTTTAAATGCAGGCGCACCTTCGGCGGATAAAGCAACTACACGTTCATGTTGCGCATCGGTAAAGCGGAAGCTGGTATCGCCTTGAATCATTTCAATACGGTCAAAGATACCACCGCGAACATAACCCGAACCTTTCCAAGAATAGCGACCTTCGCCGGCCACCATCACGGCTTCTTGGCCAGGTTTCAAACGTTTTTGCAGGTTGTTCCAACCGGCTTCACCTAAAAGGCTTTTACCGATGGAAGGCTGGCTGACCAAGGCAACATACAGATCAATAAATGTATCGTTACCATCACCCTGCTCCGCATGATCTGCCACACCTGCTTTACCGCTTTTCTCAAACAGTTTATTGATTTCGTCGATAGAAATATGCAGATGACCGACGGCTTTTTGTTCCAAAAGCGCATTCCATGACAGGATATCTTGTTTGTCTTGATTGGCAACACGACGCGGACGGGTTTGAACGGCAGGCTCGGCAGACTGTTCGTCGGAAGCAGCTGCCGTACCGGCTTGAACTGCTTTATCTGTACCCAAATGATATTGATGGATTACTGCTTTAACAGAGCGCTGAATACTGTCATTGATGACCATCAGGGTCACAGTCGCACCACTAATAATATCCCCTGGTGCAACACCTGGTTGAGGCGGGTTTTTAATAAAATTTAAGCCGATATATTTGTCAATGAATTTATCGACACGGGATTGCGGGATACCGATCAGCATAATCGGCTCATGGTGCTCAACCAATTTTGCGCCGGCAATAGTGCCATCATTGGCCAATGCAACCATCGTATCGATCGGTTTGCTCGAATAACCGCGCGTATTGACCACGTCAGTCGTGATATAAACCAAGCCAAGCTGCTCTTCGCCCTTGTACACGCGAGCAACCAAGGGCTTACCTTCAGGCTTACCGTAGCGGTCAGCACCTGGGAAAATTTCAGACGGCTGAACTTTTGCCAAGAAATCAGGCAAGCGTTCCGCGTAAGCAGGCAGGCTTACCATCATCACGAAAAATACAGCAAACAGCATAAGGATTCGTTTCCAAATGCCACTTAAGCACTTCATTTCAAGACAGGACATGGCTATTCCCGATATATCGATACTCTAAACACTTATATTATATGAATCATCTATCAGCAATAATTTGATTAAAATCAAGTTTACAAATCTTAAAACCAGATTCTACATACTAATAATACTTTAGAACTACATTAGATGAACCTTTTATTATTAGGCATGAAACATAGGAAAATCAACTCAATCCAAGAATCATCCCCATATTATTAACTTATTTATAATAATACTCAAAACAATTTCTGAAATTTCATTTAGCATATATTAAATAGAATAGAACCTGACTTAAATTTCCATAGGCCGCCTGAAAACGAATATCGAAAATACTTTAACCTACCCCTACAATGACAAAATACATTTCTTACAAAAACAAAAAGAGCCTATATAAAACAGGCTCTTTTTTCAGACTAATCTTAAGTCAGATTAGAATTTGTGACGCAGGCCAACAGTACCAGCAGTTTTCTCGTATTTGTAGTCGCCTTTGCCTTCTTTCAACCAGCCGGCAGACAACAGGGCAGAAGTGCGTTTAGAGAAGTCGTAGTCAGCACCAACGATAACTTGGTTGTAAGCGCTATTTTTTTGTTTTACGCCATCTTCTTTAGCTTTGAAGCCGTGAGCGTAAGAAACACGAGGAGTTACGTTGCCGAAGCGGTAAGCAGCAGTTGCACCAACTTCAGTACGTTCGTTTTTCTTAGCACCAGCTACGTCAGCTTTGAAGCCTTCGTATTGACCTACAACAGCAACCATCAGGTTGTTAGCATCGTAACCAGCAGTCAGACGGTGTGCTTGGTGATCTTTGTAAGCACCAGCAGCCAAAGTAGTGTTGCCGTTGAATGCATCCAAGTAGCCAGCATCCAAGTCAGCACGTTTAGCATAAGAACCAGCATAGCGACCGAAGAAGCCAGAGTTTTCGTAGTTCAGGCCCAAATCGTAAGATTCACGGCTTTTCACAGTGTGAGTGTATTTATCGCCAGGGTTAGCATTGTCGCGAGGTTGGTATTGTACGCTTGCACTGAAACCACCAAATACAGGAGTGTCGTAACGTACAGATACTTTACGAGTATCTACACGTTTAATTTTACCCAGTTGCAGAGCATCTGCGTTAGCGGCACCAGATTCCCAAGGGTCGAAGCTGTCGCTACTGTCTTTCAGAGCAGTGTTCAGGTTACCGGCACGAACTTTACCGAAACCACCTTCCAAACCAATGAAAGATTCACGGTTAGCAAAACCAGAGTCACCACCGGCGATAGAAGTGTTTTGTTCAACTTGCCAAATAGCATTCAAGTTGCTACCCAAGTGTTCGTGGCCTTTGAAGCCGATGCGAGAACCGTAGTCAGCAATCTCAGTAGCAGTTTTAGAAGTAGCTTTACCCACTTTTACTTTAGAAATTTCAACGCCGGCTTTAACTTGACCGTACAGAGTCACATCAGCCATAGCTGCAACAGGCAGAGCTGCCAAAGTCAGAGCAATCAGAGATTTTTTCATTGCTGTATTCCTTTTCTATTGTGAAGAAATAACTTAAGCAGACCGGACAATCCGCTTAGGCTTACATTATCGCTGGAATCAGCGATTCCATGACTGTTACTATAATTGCTCCTCTCTAAAAAAACAAACTTTATTCAATCCACCCCCACCACCCTTGAAACCCAGCAAAGGCAAACACAGCCTAAAAAAATGAAATTTATTATTTAAAATCAATGATAAATTTCTTTTAAAACCAATTGTGCATTTTTACAACACTTTATTAATTTACACATCAATCCAGCTATTTTGTTGCTTTTATACCAACAATCCGCCAATTAGGCCGTCTGAAAAACGTTACCCGAAACATTCATCCACTCAGGCAGAGGCAGTCTTACCACCCCAAACTCATCAGGATAATCAACGCCTGTCAAATATAGACCGTCAGACATAAAGGTCGGAGGCGCTTTCAATCTGCTTCTTGCATAAAAGATTGACTGAAATTCATCCACACTAATCCTACCACTTCCCACATATACCAATGCGCCCATAATATTGCGCACCATATGATGCAAGAATGCATTTCCATGCAAATCAAGGCACAAATAACGAGGAGTCCCACTAATACTTGCCCTATATAGCGTTTTTATAGGCGATTTTGCCTGGCACTCAGCCGCACGAAAGCTGGAGAAGTCATGTTCACCCTCCAATAAAGCAGCAGCCTGCCTCATCAGATTTAAATCTAATTTCAAATGTGTCCACCCCACCCTGCCAACCAACAACGGAGAACAAACCGGAGATGACTCCAGCAAATAACGGTAATGCCGGCCATAAGCATCAAATCGAGCATTAAAATGAGGTGCAACTTTTTGCGCAAGCAATACAGCCACACCGTCAGGCAAATGCGCATTGACTCCACGCACCCACGCTTGCTCCGGACGGCTTACAGATGTATCAAAGTGTACGACCTGAGCTGTCGCATGTACACCCGTATCTGTCCTTCCTGCAACAATAGTATTAATCTGCTCTCCTGCTATTGAAGTTAATGCCTGCTCTAAGGCCGTCTGAACAGTCGGCAAATCTCCAGCCTGTTTTTGCCAACCATAAAAACGACTACCGTCATAAGAGAGGGTCAAAGCCCAGCGCTGCACCAGATGTCCTGTTGTATTTACTTGTTCAGTCATTTCTTATACTTCTTGTAAATTGATATTGTTGCCTACGCTCAAGTAACAAATATTAAAAAGGCGTGATTAACACACGCCTCCATTTTGTATTTCAGACGGCCTTCATCTTCAACCATCATATAAAGCTGAAATCTTACCCAACCAATAATAGACTCAGATAAAATCTTGCTTTTTAATTTACCATAAAAAAGATGCCGTCTGAAACGGCATCTTCATTTGACTAGCACTTACGCGCCAAGTTCTTTCATCAGTTTTTGGGCTTTATGCAGAATATCGCCTTCAGCCTCCTCAATCAGCCCTTGCAATGTTTCTCGAGCCGCTTCAGGATCACCGATTTCGATATACATCTTAGCCAAATCATATTTGGCTTCAAGCGGTGCAGTCATGCCAACTGATTCTGAAACAAAGCCTCTTTCACTATTGCTTTTATCGGCGGCTACTGAAACATCTTCAGCTCCCCATTCCAATGCACCTTCTTCAATCACAAACTCAGAAGCAGCTTCTTCTTTCTCTACTTCTTCTTTGGTTCCTTGAATTTGCAAGTCTTGATCTTGCTTGATCTCGAATGGCAACGCATGGCCGTCTGAAGCTTCAGGGGTTTCTACCGTAAACTCGAGTGGCTCTTCATTTCTTGACTCGGAGACTTTTTTCTCTGCCGCCAAATCAAACTCAGCAAATGTATTTGCCTGCTCTTCTTTACGTTCAGGCATAACAACGGATACCGGCTGATATGGATTTTCTGGTTCAGGTTCGTACACGCTTTCTGTTGATTCGATATTGTCCCAATCAGCATGGCGACGTTGTTCTGTCTCAACATCATGCGTTACTGCACCTGAAAGAATACCTGCCTGACTATTGTCAATCTTACCTAAATCAAGTTTGACATCATCGATATTGGAAGATTCTTCTACTTCATTGATAACCACATCATCTTCAAAATCGTCTTCGATAAGCAGGCCATCTTGAGTTTTTTCAGACGGCATTACTTTAGTTGCAGCAACCGCAGCAGCTGAAGCAGCAACATCTTTCTGTACAGCCTTCTCTTCATCCATACGGCTTACAGGTGCTGCTTCAGGCTCGTCTTTACGTTTACCCGCAGCTTTTAACAACAACCAAGCAGCAATAAGGGCTGCACCGCCTGCCAATAACCATTTCCATAAATTGCCATTTGATTCGCCCTCTGTTTGCTCCGCGATAGAATCAGTGGTTGCAACAGACTCAGAAGCCACTACATTCTCTTGAGCATCAGAAGAAGCCATAGCTTCTTGAATATCGGATGCAGGAACAGTCGATGCGGCATTTTCATTAACCGCTGCAGATGCTGCTTGTTCTGTTTGTTCAGCTGAAGCTTGTTTTACTTCTTCCTGTTGCTGTGTATTTACGCCAGCATCTTTAACCTGGGCTTCAGTTTGAGCCTCAGGCTGAACAACAGGTTTTTCTGTTTTAGCCTCTGTTGCATTAGCGGTTTCATTGGCTTTTTCTGTTGCCGTATTAGTTTTAGCAGGAGCAGAAGCAGCCAAACGTTGCAATTCGCTACGGTTTGGAATATTCAGCACCTTACCTGCCAACATACGGTTGGCATTGTTATCGATAAACACATCCGGATTGGCATTAACCAATGCTTGAATGGTTTGATCCAAGGTCATACCTTGCGGACGGATGCTGGACGCAATGGCAATCAGGGTTTCACCCGTACGCACCAAATGCTGTCTACCTGAACGTGCAGCTGTGTCGTTTTTAGCAGAGGCCGTCTGAACTTGTTTTTTCTCAGCCTTACGCTGCACATCCTTACGCGCTTGAGCTGCCTGATTACCTACTGCTTTATTGTTTTTAGTTGCAGGCTGTTGGGCATTGCGTGTCGGCTCGAAGGATTGGGATTCGGCAGTTTGACGGGGGCGGACGGATGCCGCATCTTTAGCGTCGTATCCGGCCGGATCGATGATAGCAGTGTATTCACGCGATTGCGCGCCGACACCTACTTGGAAAACCAAAACAGGATCTTTGATGGCTTTAGAGGAACGAATGGTAACGACTGCCTTATCGCCTGATTTGCGTACCGCCGCGCGCAAATTACCATTTGAAATAGTGGCCTTACCGCCATTAAGCAGAGCCTGAGCTTCCTCGCCAGTCACAGTGATACTGCCTGTAAAAGGCTCACCCAAATGAGATTGAACGTTCAAACCGCCCAAACCTGCAGAAGCGCTGAGCGATGTCATTAAAGCGATAGAAGCTGTAATTAATTTAATATTGTGATGTTTTTTCAAAACTGATCCCCTGTTCGGAAATTATGGTACTAACCAATGTGCGCGCATTTAACCATATATTTACTAGATATTACGTCATGATATATTTTTAACCCATTTCTGCCAAGCAATACAGGCTATTCAGCCTGAAATTCCTTGGTAAATCTATTACTTTTGCATGCTTGTGTTTCTTTTTTACAAATTTCGCCAACCCAAAACAAATATCTCATATGGATATATGTGGTATTAAAGTCATGGGGAAAGGTGCAAAAAAACACATCTCCCTGTATGATTAGCATTTACTCAATTAGTTTCATCATTAATATATGAAGGTTTTGAGCGACTTATTCGCCGTATTCTTATTTTTCATCACATACATCATCACCAAAGACATGATTGCCGCAACGGCTGTTGCGGTTATAGTCGGTATTGCCCAAGCTGCGCTGACCTTTTGGAAACACCGCAAACTGGACACCATGCAATGGGTCAGTCTGATTTTGATTGTCTTTTTTGGCGGTGCAACGATTCTGCTGAAAGACAACCGCTTTATCATGTGGAAACCGACCGTTCTGTTTTGGATCGGCGCAATCGTCATGCTGTTTAGCCATCTTGCCGGTAAAAACGGGCTAAAAGCCGTGATGGGTAAAGAAATGCAGCTTCCTGATTTTGTATGGACGCGCCTGACTTATGCATGGATTGGCTTCCTGATTTTTATGGGGGCTGCCAATCTCTTTGTCTTTACGTATTTTCCAGACCAATGGGTCAATTACAAATTGTTCGGCACATTGGGTTTCACAATCATTTTTTCTATCGCACAGGGCATGTATCTGATGCGTTTCCAGCCTAAGGAGGATCAATAATGGAATATTTCATGCTTTTGGCCACTGATGCCGAAGATGTCCACGAAGCACGCATGGCAGCCCGCCCTGCTCATTTGGCACGCTTGGAAGAATTGAAAGCGCAAGGCCGTCTGCTGACTGCCGGCCCCAATCCTCTACCAGACAATCCGGAACGCGTTTCCGGCAGCCTGATTGTGGCTCAATTTGAATCTTTGGACGCAGCACAAGAATGGGCTGAACAAGACCCTTACGTCGATGCCGGCGTATACGCAGAAGTATTGATTAAACCCTTTAAAGCCGTGTTCAAATGAGCAATATGCGTCAAATTATCGAGGAACGCCTGCAGGCACTTGAGCCTGAGTTCTTCGATTTTGAAGATGAGAGCCATCTGCACGCCGGCCATGCCGGCAATAAAGGCGGCGGGCATTATGCGATATTGGTGGTCAGCAACGCATTTGAAAATATCGGTCGCCTCCAGCGGCAACGTATGATTAAGCAGCTTTTGCAAGACTTGTTTTCAGACGGCCTGATTCATGCACTCAGTATCAAAGCGGCCACGCCGGACGAATACTTCCATTAAGATTACTACTTAAACTTTGATTTCTAATCATTAATTTATTTCCAATCATTATTTAAAAGAGAAATACGATGAAAAAAACCTACTTTGCTTCAGCCTTGATGCTTGCCCTGACTACCGGCACCCTGTTTGCCCAAACTTTGGTGACCGTCAACGGTCAAGCCATCGACAGCAGCGTTATCGATGACCAAGTTGCTTCCGTACGCGCCAGCAACCCGAACGTTCAAGACACTCCTGAATTGCGTCAAATGCTGACTGAACGCCAAGTTATCAGCACTGTTGTTACCCAAGAAGCTAAAAAATTAAAACTGGATCAAAGCGCTGAATTCAAAACTGCATTGGAGCAAGCGCGTGCCGATGCCGCCAAGCAAGGTGCAGATAAAAAAGCCACATTCAAAACCGAATGGGCAGTTTTCGAAAATGATTTGTTAGGCCAAGCTTTCGCGGCGCATATCGTCCGTCAATATCCTGTTCAAGAAAAAGATGTCAAAGCCGCTTACAACGACTTCAGCAACTTCTATAAAGGTACTCAGGAAGTCCAAATGGGCGAAATCGTGACTGACAGCAGCAGCAATGCCCAAAAAGCCATTGCCGATTTGGATGCGAAAAAAAGCTTTGTTTCGGTATTGAACCAATACTCAATTGACGAAGCGGCCAAAAAAGCCGGCGGTATCCCTAAAGCTTATGTTCCGCTTAAAGATTTGCAAGAATCAGCGCCTCCGCTTTACGCAGCTGTCAAAGACCTGAAAAAAGGTGCGCACACTAAAACGCCGCTGCAAAACGGTAATTTGTACGCCGTTTTCTACGTCAATGACCGCCGTAACGTTACCGTACCTTCTTACGAAGCCTCTAAAAACGAGATTGGCAGCGACTTACAGGCAGCCCGTGTTGATGCGGCCATTCAATCATTGCTGAAAAAAGCCAGCATCAAAGTCAACAAATAATATAACGTGCCCGCCGTGATAACGGCGGGCAATAAGGAACTCACATGAACATCAAGCCCAAAACTGCCGTTTTGGCTATCCTCGCCCTATCAACCATCGGCTTGGCAACTGCCAAAGCACCTGAAATCGATCCCGCCCGTATCGACAGCATGGTTGCCGAAGTATTGAGACAAGCCGATCAACATCCCAACCAGACTGCCAAACCCGATGGTCAGGCAATCCGCAAAGATGTGGTTACACGTTTGCAGACTTTGGAAATTTTGAAAAATGAAGCCATCCAGGCTGGTTTGGACAAAGATGCAGAAGTGCAGAATCAGCTTAAAAACGTTGAAGCTGAGTTTTATGCCAACCAATACGCTGCTTATCTAGAACGTCAAACCGCGGTTGACGATGCTGAGTTGCGCCGTTTCTACGACCATCAAACACGCATTATCAAGCTGCAACAAGTCAGCTTTGCTTCAGCCGACGAAGTACGCGCCGCGCGAGAGCTGCTGCTAAAAGGCTTGTCATTTGAAGAGCTGATGAAACGCTATCCAAACCCCGAACAAGAGTTCGACGGCTTCATCTCTCCGCAGCAGCTCTCTCCTCAACTGGCTACCGCTTTTGCCGACATGAACCGAGGCGATGTAACGCATGAGCCGATTCAAATGGAAAACCGTTTTTATCTGTTTAAACTCAGTGCAGTAGAACACGATCCCAATGCCGAACCTTTCGAACTGGTACGCAATCAGATTGCCCAAGCTGTTAAACGACAAAAAGTCGAGAATCAGATCGAACGTATCTTAAAAGAAAACGGCATTAATCCGTAAATTGATTCAATGGTTTCAGGCCGTCTGAAACCATACTCCAACCCAAAGGGCGTGTCTTTTACGCCCTTTTTTACAAACTTCTTTTATTCAAAAACATCATGCGCGCTGTTATCCAAAAAGTTACCCAAGCCAAAGTTGACGTTTTGTCCGAAAACTCCTGCGAAACCTGCGGCAAAATCGACAACGGATTTATGATATTGCTCGGCGTTACCCACACCGATACAGAAACAGACGCCAAATACATTGCGGATAAAACCGCCAACCTGCGTATCTTTGAAGACGAAAACGGCAAATTAAATTTATCGCTCAAAGATGTCGGTGGCTCGATATTACTGGTTTCCCAGTTTACCCTTTACGCTGATGCGCGCAGCGGCCGCCGCCCATCTTTCTCCAATGCTGCCCCTGCCGAACAAGCGGATAAGCTTTATCAATATACCGCGCAACTTTTGCGCAAACATGGATTGACTGTCGAAACCGGCAGATTCCAAACCCATATGCAGGTTTCCCTTTGCAATGACGGGCCGGTTACCTTATTGCTTGACTCGCAAAAAACATTCTAAATCCCATCAAAAAAGGCCGTCTGAAATATTTCAGACGGCCTTTCCATTTCTGATCATTACTAAATCAAGCCTTGCGCTTTCACCCAGTTCACAATATCTGCCTCAACGGCTTCAGGCGAACCCGGATTGTCAATTTTAACGCCGTACTCATCCGCACCCAGCTCTTCCAAAATCTCCAGCTGCGAATCCAGCATTCCGGCTTTCATATAATGCCCCTGACGCGACAGCATACGTTCAAGATTGATTGCTTGAGGCGGAGTCAGATGAATAAAAGCCACCTTCCCTTCTGCACCACGCAGAATATCGCGATAGTGATGCTTGAGTGCGGAACAAGTAACAATGGAATATTTTTCCCCGTTTTTTGCCTGCTCTGTCATCCAGTCACGCAAATTGCCCAGCCAAGGATAGCGGTCTTCGTCCGTCAACGGAATACCGGCACCCATTTTGTCGCGGTTGGCTTGAGTATGGAAATCATCGCCTTCGGCATATGGGCATTGGTTGAGATGTTTTTGCAAAGACAATGCGGCAGTGGTTTTACCGCAACCGCACACGCCCATCATGACAAAATGTGTCGTCATTTTTCTACTCCTTGTTTATCTAGATTTTAACGGTATTTGAAAACAGGCGGATTGTGTTATCTCAAAAACACTATCCGCCGGCCATTTTCGATTAAACCAAGATAAACAACACTGACGATAAAGCAAAACCGATGAGTGCGATAAGTGTTTGGTTGACCGTCCATGTCTTCAAGGTCGTCGGCACATCCATATCCAACAGACGGCCGACAAGCCAGAAGCCTGAGTCGTTAAAGTGGCTGCAACCAACGGAACCTGCCGCCGTCGCCAATACCACGCAAGTAATCTGCCAATCGCTGAAACCTGCCGCCGCAACGGCCGGTGCCATCAACGCGGCAGCGGTAGTCAGGGCAACAGTCGCAGAACCTTGCGCAATACGCAAAGCCAAAGCTACCAAGAAACAGCCCAGTAAAACAGGAATACCCAAGTCAGCCATGCTGTCGGCCAAAGCCTTACCGATACCGGAAGCACGCAATACGCCGCCGAACATACCGCCTGCACCGGTAATCAAAATAACCGAGCAAACCGGGCCCAATGCGCCATCAATGGTTTTCTCCAAAGCGCTGGCTTTTTCACCACGTTTACTGCCCAATACATACAGGGCTACCAAAACAGAAATCAGCAAAGCAATTGGTGTCGAACCGAGCATTCGTGCAAACTGCACCCAGCCTTCATCCGCACTGACCATTTTCTCGCTGATCAGAGTAGACAAACCAGTATTCAAGAAAATCAACAACATAGGAATTAGCATAATGCCAATGACCGTAGATGCCTTTGCAGGCGCTTTCGGTTGGTCGTTATCTTGCGTACCGCCGCTGAGCAAATCAGGAACGGGCACATGAATGCTGCGGCCCAAAATCTTACCCAATAAATAGCCGCTGAAATACCAAGTAATCAAGGTAACAGGCAAACCCAAAATCAGCAGTTGACCAATATTTGCGCCATAAAATTCAGAAGCTGCAATCGGGCCGGGATGTGGCGGCAGGAAGACGTGCATGACGGAAAATGCGCCAATAGATGCCAACGCATAGGGCAAAACAGTTTGCTTCATGCGGCGTGCCGTTGCAAACACAATCGGCAACATCACCACCAAACCGGCATCAAAGAAAATCGGAAAACCGAAAATCAAAGAAGCCACGCCTAAGGCAAACGGCGCACGATTCTCACCAAAAATCCGAATCAGCGCATCTGCCAAAGACTGAGCACCGCCGGAAGTTTCCACCAAACGGCCAAGCATTGCACCCAAACCAACCAACAACGCCACGCTGCCAAGTGTACCGCCGAAGTTTTTGACCAATACATCATTAACAATGCTGCCCATAGGCAGACCTGTTACGATGGCAGTCAGCAAGCTGACCAATACCAACGTCAGCAAGGCATGAACGCGCAGTTTTACAATCAAAATCAAGATCAGCAAAATCGCTGCCGCGGCGATACCGAGCAAAGTACCGGCACTCAGCGTTTGAGTCCATCCATCCATTTTGAAGCCTTTCTCTGTAAGAAAAATACAAACTTATTAATGTTTCTTAACACACGTAGATAAGATAACACATTTCACTATGGATTCATACGGCTGGATTTAGTCAAAATATAAACTTCTCTTTTTCAAAACCCTTTTTGTAAGATGCTTGATAAATAAGGATTACAACGAAAAACAAGGGTGACAAAAAGGCCGTCTGAAACGTAGTTAATTTTCAGACGGCCTGACATCATTCTTCTCGATAAAATAGAAACGAATATTTTTTCAATTACCTAAAATCAAGTATTTTCGGCTTATGCCTTGGTAAAAATCACCCCATTTCCCAAACGTAATTCCGGCAGTTTGGTATTAAAATCCAGCCCATTGAGGCATGAGGGACTGTTACGCATTACTGCTTCGATTTCGGCAAAATCCTCGGTCAAAAATTTTAGCCGAATCAAAAGAATCTGGACAGTAATGTTTTACGATTCCCCGAACATTCATCATGCTTTTTCTTAAAAACTGAAAGTGCCATGATACAAAGGCCGTCTGAAAAATTCTTCAGACGGCCTTGATTCTTAAACTTCTGCCGGTGGTTGCGGTGTATCCTCATCTTCCTGCTGCGTTTTCGCTTTGGCAAAACGGCTGAACCAAATACCAGCTTCGTAGAGCAGAATCAGCGGAACGGCAAGCAGGGTTTGGGAAATTACGTCAGGCGGCGTGATGATTGCGGCCACGATAAACGCACCGACAATCACATACGGACGCGCATTCTTAAGCTGTGCAGTCGAAACAATGCCCATTTTGGCAAGCAACACCACAACGACGGGAACTTCAAACGTCGTACCGAATGCAACAAACATGCCCAAAATAAAGGACAGGTATTTATCGATATCGGTCGCCATATTGACACCGACAGGGGTTACACCGGCCAAGAATTTGAAAATAACGGGAAATACCAGAAAATAGGCAAACGCCATACCAACAAAGAAGAGCGTCACGCTGGACAACACCAGCGGCGTAATCAAACGCTTTTCGTTTTGGTATAAAGCCGGGGCGACAAACGCCCAGACTTGATACAGCGTGTGCGGCAACGACAGCAGAAACGCCGCCATCAAGGTAACCTTTACCGGCACAAAAAACGGCGCGATCACATCGGTCGCAATCATGCTGGTATCTTTAGGCAGATTGGCCATCAATGGTTCGGCAACAAAAGTATAGAGCTGCTGGGCAAACGGCATCATGCCCAAAAAGCAGACAACGATACCGATGACGATCCACATCATTCGGCGGCGCAGCTCGAGAAGATGCTCGATAAGCGGTTGGACGGGTTGTTCGTGTTGAGGTTCGGACACCGGTTGACTCACTTTTTACTTACGGACGCGCAGTTTGGGCTTGGCGTGGAATTTCGGGCGCATATCGCGTTTGCGGCTCATCGCCTGCTTACGCAAAGAAGTCGTATGCAGCGGAGGAACATCGGCAGCAGGAGCTTCGACATAGCTGACTTCAACCGCCGGTGCGGGGGAAACCGATGCGGTCAAATACTCACGCCAAGCGCGGTCTTGCTCGGACTCGGCATTTTCAGCTCCGACAGGCTCTTGAGTTTGCGCTGTTCCACCCTCTTCAGGAACTTGGGCCGCACTTTCATTTTCAGTGCTGCTTGAAGCCAAATCAGGCAGAGGATTACCGAACTCGTCCACGCCAAAATCAGCTGGCGTTTTTTGTTCGGGCAGGCGCTCCCAAGGCTTGAGGCCATCTGAAATATCATTCAGATTTTTTTGTGCATCATCGCCTAAGTCTTTGATACCGTCGCGAAACTCCGAAGCGGCGGCTTCAAATTCCTGCTTCACCTTGCGCAATTCGTCCAACTCAGCCTGAGTATTGAGCTCCTGCTTGACGTTGTTGACGAAGCCTTGCAATTTGCCGACCAAACGCCCGGCCGTGCGCGCGGCTTGCGGCAGACGTTCTGGACCCAGCACTATTAGGGCGACAACGCCGACCAGCAGCAATTCGCCCAAACCGAAATCAAACATGGATTATGCTTTGTCTTCGTCTTTTTTGTGTTCGATGACTTCGTCTTTTTTGGCATCTTTGCCGTCTGTACCTTCATTCAGGCCTTGTTTGAAGTCATGCACTGCACCGCCGAGGTCTTTGCCGACATTGCGCAATTTTTTGGTACCGAATACCAAAACGACGATAATCAGTACGATAATCCAGTGCCAGAGAGAGAAGCTACCCATGATAAATCCTTGAATTTATTAAAAATAGATGATAGTTATGCAGGCGTACCCATGATATGTATATGCAGGTGGAATACTTCTTGTCCACCGCCTTTGCCTGTGTTGATCAGGGTTTTGAAACCGTCGGTCAAACCTGCCTCTTGGGCGATTTGAGGGACTTTCAACATCATTTTCCCCAACAGGGTTTGATGTTCGGCGGTTGCGTGTGCCAGTGAATCGAAGTGTACTTTCGGAATCAGCAGCAGATGCACCGGCGCAGCAGGACGGATGTCTTTGAAACAAAGCATCTCATCGTCTTCGTAAACAGTTTGTGCCGGAATATCTTTGGTTGCGATTTTGCAGAAAATACAATTATCCATAATGGCTCCAATGGCCGTCTGAAAACGGGTATAACGAGTTTCACCCCAAAAAGGGAAATCGTTTTTGCCCTAAGAGACGGATTCTGAAACAGGTCAAATACGGGATTGTAATATAAATTCAAGATTCTTTGCGAGAAGCTTTTTCCACTAATCCCGACAAACCTTGACGGCGCGCAAGCTCGTTTACTACATCTTCGGCACGCAATCCGTGATGCGCCAATAAAACCATGGTATGAAACCACAAATCCGCCACTTCGTAAACCAAATGTTCGCCACCGCCATCTTTAGAGGCCATCAAGGTTTCACCCGCTTCCTCGATGACTTTTTTCAGAATCTTGTCTTCGCCTTTGTGCAGCAGCTGGGCAACGTAAGAAGCATCGGGATCGCCGCCTTTGCGCGAATCGATGACGTTTTGAATTTGGGTAAGGATAGTATCGGTCATGGTCAGTTTCTCTTATTTTCTTTCAGACGGCCTTAAGGATGTTTATGTCCGTAAATCGCCTCTTCGTCTTTCAACACGGCATCGACTGTCTGCCATGCGCCGTCTTGCCAAACTTTGTAAAAACAGCTTTCGCGCCCAGTATGACAGGCAATGCCGCCGTTTTGTTCAATCAACATGACCACTGCGTCGCCATCGCAATCCAGGCGCAATTCATGTACTTTTTGCGTATGCCCTGACTCTTCGCCCTTCATCCATTGTTTTTGGCGGGAACGGCTGTAATAGTGGGCAAACCCGGTTTCTACGGTTTTTTGCAGGGCTTCGGCGTTCATCCAGGCAACCATCAGCACACGGTGTGTCTGCCAATCTTGGGCAATCGCGCAAACCAAACCTTTTTCATCAAATTTTACGGCATTCAGCAGCGTTTCGTTTATGTTCGACATTCGCATTTTTTTCCCATATTTTCAGACGGCCTTTGGATAGTAATCACAAACGCACTTCAATTCCTGCTTCACGCATGGCCAGTTTTGCTTCGCGGATGCTCGCTTCGCCAAAGTGGAAAATACTGGCGGCCAATACCGCATCGGCCTTCCCGTCCTTAATGCCGTCCACCAAGTGTTGAACAGAACCGACGCCGCCAGAAGCAATGACCGGAATATCGACCGCTTCGCTGACCGCGCGTGTCAAAGGCAGGTTGAAACCTTGCTTGGTGCCGTCTCGGTCCATACTGGTCAGCAAAATCTCGCCTGCACCGCGCCGCTGCATTTCGACAGCCCATTCCACCGCATCCAAACCGGTCGGATTACGTCCTCCGTGGGTAAAGATTTCCCAACGGGTGTTTTCAGGGTTAACCGCTTTGGCATCCACGGCAACAACAATCGCTTGCGAACCAAAAAAACCGGCCGCTTCGTTTACCAAATCAGGATTGGTTACAGCGGCCGTATTGATGCTGGTCTTATCGGCACCGGCATTAAGCAGACGACGGATATCGGCAACCGTACGGACACCGCCGCCGACGGTTAATGGAATAAAAACTTGTGAAGCGACTGCCTCAATAACGTGCAAAATAGTGTCGCGATTGTCGCTGGAGGCAGTGATGTCCAAAAAGGTCAACTCATCCGCGCCTTCATCGTTGTAGCGTTTGGCAACGTCAACCGGATTGCCTGCATCGCGCAGACCCAAAAAGTTGACACCTTTTACCACGCGACCGTCTTTTACATCCAGACAAGGAATAATTCGTTTTGCCAATGCCATACTCAATACCTATTATCCGTTATCAGGCCGTCTGAAACCGTCAGGCCAAAAATTTGCTCAACCAATCCGGCAAATGTTGCAACAGCTGAAAATAACCAATGCCGGCTATCATCGCCAAAACACAGGAAATAATGAAATTGCTGTCAATGCGGCCGACAATGGAAAAAATTAAACCGGCAAATGCCCAGATTATCCCGTTGAAAATCATCCAATAGGTATCGATAATCGGCAAATCAAACGCCGTCAGCTGCCGCAATATCACTGCAATCAGTGTAAACCACAAACTTTCGCTTAGCGGATACACTTCGCGGTCGGATGACCAGATAATCCAAAAACCCAAAACAAACGCTTCAAGCATACCAATCCCTTAATAAAATAAGATATTGAGTGAGTTGTTTTTTTATAATTATTTCAGACAGATTTTAAGTCTAAGGACTTTGCAAAATGCCGCTTTTGAAGGCATTTTCAGCTATACGCCAACTCCTGCGCTGTTACACCTTGCAAAGCCCCAATCTGCATAATTAAACGCACTTAGGTCAAGCCAAAGAATCGGCCATTTTTTGTGCCTGTGCGAAATCAATACTTCCCTCATAAATTGCGCGGCCGGTAATCGCACCGCTCACACCCTCTTTTTCGACGGCACACAATGCGTGGATATCGTCCAAATTCGTCAAGCCGCCGGAAGCGATAATCGGGATATTCACTGATTGAGCCAATTTGACGGTGGCTTCGATATTCACGCCGCTCATCATACCGTCGCGACCGATATCGGTATAAATAATGCTGTTGACGCCATCGTCTTCAAAACGCTTGGCCAAATCGACGACATGGTGTTCCGTTACCGTTGCCCAACCGTCTATCGCCACCATACCGTCTTTGGCATCCAAGCCGACGATAATCTGACCCGGAAAGGCCTTACATGCTTCGCGCACAAATTCAGGATTTTTTACCGCGGCCGTAC
>NZ_JBQCWY010000007.1:0-25630 GCF_051956955.1 Neisseria sp. P0021.S005
AACAGTTTAAGTTTGGCGGCCATAGCGAGTTGGTCCCACGCCTTCCCATCCCGAACAGGACCGTGAAACGACTCAGCGCCGATGATAGTGTGGTTCTTCCATGTGAAAGTAGGTCACCGCCAAACACTCATTCCGAAGCCCCCGACTGATGTCGGGGGCTTTTTACATGCCTGTCGGTTCTGTCGGTTTGATGACTCATGCATTCTTGTTGTTTAAATTAAAGGATGATAACTATGTTGTTATTCTTGAACATAAAGTGCCGAAAGTTACGGTTAACTGTTTAGAATATTTGAAATCGAACGGTATTTGCGTTATTATGTCGTATGCATTTATATGGAATAGGGCCGTGTTCTACTGTCGTGTGGCAGTGTCTGCGGGGAAGTAAAACTGTCCTGCAGCCGGCCCGGTTGATTCAATCCAACACGTTATAGGAAAACCCTGATGAAGAAATTTTTATTTGGTGTCTTTGCCGCCGTGTGTACGGCATTCTCTTTGGCTGCCGTGAACGTCAATACGGCCTCTTCTGCCGAACTGGAGGCATTGCCGGGTATCGGCCCGGCTAAGGCGAAAGCGATTGTGGAATATCGTCAGAAGAACGGTGCGTTCAAATCGGTGGAGGAGCTGAAAAACGTGAAGGGCATCGGTGATGCGGTGCTGAACAAGTTGAAGGCGGAGGCGACGGTTTCTTCTGCCGCGCCTAAGGCCGCGCAGCCTGCCGTGAAAAAATAAGTCTGACGGACGTTTGTGCCGTATATGCCGCCCCGAGGCCGAACCGTTTGCCGGTTGGGCCACGGGGCGGCTTTGTTTGGGGGTGGGAATAAAACTTGAACCAGTGGAGACTTTACATGGGGTGAAGGGATAAACGGATAGGGTGCCTCTTGTTGGATAGAGATATAGAAGATAAAGGGAAGAAAGATATGTACTTAAAGGCATTTGACAGAAAATGGGATAGGGCAACTGTGCAGAGGGGCTACTCCTTGATACAGCTGCTGGTGGTGATGCTGCTGGTTTCGATCTTGGCAACGGCGGCCTTTACGGTCTATCGGGAATCGGTCCGCTCGGCCAACCTGCGTGCGGCTCATGCAGCGCTGCTGGAAAATGCGCGCTTTATGGAGCAGTTCTATACGAAAAAGGGCAGCTTTAAGCTGACGTCGACGAAGTGGCCGGAACTGCCGGTGAAGGAGGCGGGCGGTTTCTGTATCAGGATGAGCGGTCAGGCTAAGGGCATCCTGGAGGGTAAGTTTACCTTGAAGGCGGTGGCGCTGGACAGGGAGGCGGAGCCGAGGGTGCTGCGCTTGAACGAGTCGCTGACGGCGGTGGTGTGCGGGAAGATGAAGGGGAAGGGCAGCTGTACGGACGGTGAGGAGATATTTAGGGGCAATGATGCGGAGTGTAAGCCTTTTACGGGGTGACAATAGGGTGGAAAGGAGATAAGAAAGTAAAAAGGACGTGCACAGGCACGTCTTTGGGGGAGGCTGATCTCAACCTCGAGTACTGCATTATTGTCTTAACCCGTTTTATTATTTTGACGAACTGAATATTTCAAATCCAGTACCTTATGCTGACACTGCAACCAGCCGGCGGAAGGTAATGCCCTGGTCAGAACTATTAGGAATTAACTGTAAATTGAGCGGGAAAGTTTAAAAGTAGAGAAAGCGGTAGTTTAAGTTATTGATGCAACATTATTCAGACGGCCCGAGCGGTCATGGGTAAGGATAATAAAAGATAAAGGCTGTAGACAAATTACACCAAGCAAAGATAGCATTGTCTGCAGGGTAAAAGGCTGGTTGATACAGCAAACATATATCTGTATCTATTTTGAAAGGCTATATTGAGAAACTGCACATCACTCCTTCAATATCGACGAGATAAGGTATGGCAGAAGGTTCGATCAAAGGCTACGGCAGCAAAACAGATGGCACCTAGAAAAACATCAGCTACAGACCTGCATTATCGCAAAGCCCTTTGCAACAACTCATCGACGGAAACGCAAATCAAACACAACCGAATATTTGTCGAAAAACCCGTTATGTGGTTGAACAAAGCTTTGTTACGTTTCACTGTAAATCAGGGTGTGAACCTAATTTGCTTTAGGCAACATGGGTGTGCAACGCTATTCGAAAGCGATATGTTTGAATCGTTGAAGTGGTTAACAGCTTACTTGCGCTTGTTTGCTCCTACAAGATGCGAGCATTGGGAAGATAAAAGGGAGCTGTCAAGTCCCTGTGTTTGATTTTTGGCTGTTGGGGATGAAGGATTTTTTGCAAAGGTCTCAGACCGTCTGAAAACTTGATAGAAGCAGTCGTCTGTTAAATATGCGATAATGCGGGAGATTTCATGGGTGTGGTAGAAACATGGTTGTGATTGTCCGACGGGGATGATGTCGGGCAACGATGGAATCGGTTTGCTTGAAACGCCCGCCTGTTGCGGGCTTTTTTATGGGAAGGAATGGTCATGCCTAATCCGCTTTATCGGCAACATATTATTTCAATTTCAGATTTGACGACGGAGCAGCTCGAATTGCTGCTTCAGACGGCCTTGAAGTTGAAAAAGCAGCCTCGCGAAGATTTGCTTGAAGGTAAATTGATTGGTTCGTGCTTTTTTGAACCCTCTACCCGTACGCGTTTGTCTTTTGAAACGGCGGTACAGCGTTTGGGTGGGAAAGTTATCGGTTTTTCCGATGGCGCGAATACCAGCGCGAAAAAGGGTGAAACGCTTGCAGATACTGCGAGGATTATTTCCAGTTATACGGATGCGATTATTCAGCGACACCCGAAAGACGGTGCGGCCCGTGTGGCGGCCGAGTTTTCGAGCGTGCCCGTGATTAATGCCGGCGATGGTACCAACCAACATCCAAGCCAGACGCTTTTGGATCTGGTAACGATTTATGAAACACAAGGTAGTTTGAGCAATTTGAAGATTGCGATGGCCGGTGATTTGAAATATGGCCGTACGGTACACTCATTATGTCAAGCATTGAAGCGTTGGGGTTGTGAGTTTGCATTTGTTTCTCCTCCCAGCTTGGCGATGCCGGACTATATCACTGAAGAGCTGGAGGAGGCCAGTTGCCCTTATCAAGTCCTGTCCAGCTTGGAAGAAGCGGTCGAATGGGCGGATATTTTGTACATGACCCGCGTTCAGCGCGAACGTTTTGATGAGCAGGAATTTGCCAAAATTCAGGGTAAATTCAATCTTGATGCGCCGATGTTGGCAAACGCCAAACCCAATTTGCGCGTCTTGCATCCTTTACCGAGGGTAGATGAAATTCATCCGAATGTGGATAAAACACCTCATGCCTATTATTTTGAACAGGCAACCAATGGAGTGTATGCACGGATGGCGATTTTGTCTTTGGTATTGAACGAAGAAGTTTAAGGAGCGAAAGATGGAAAACTCAAAACTCAGCGTTGAAGCAATCGAACAAGGTACGGTGATTGACCATATTCCTGCTGGTAAAGGCTTGGCCATTTTAAGACAGTTTAAGCTGCTGCATTATGGCAGCGCGGTTACGGTTGGTTTTAATTTGCCCAGTAAAACGCAGGGAAGCAAAGACATTATCAAAATCAGCGGTGTGTGGTTGGATGCCAATGCGGCCAACCGTTTAGCTTTATTTGCCCCTGAAGCAGTGGTCAACAAAATCGATCGGTTTAAGGTGGTTGAGAAACAGCATTTGTCATTGCCGGACGAGATTTCGGAAGTGTTCCGTTGCCCGAATACTAATTGTGCCAGTCATGGCGAGCCGGTCATCAGTCGCTTTTATGTCCGTTCACATAATGGTCAGACGCGTTTGAAATGCCATTATTGCGAAAAAACCTTCTCGCGTGATTCGGTTGCCGAAGCCTGATAAAAATCTCAGGCCGTCTGAAAATACGGCTATACGGTTTGAGTTGTCTGCTTGATACATTAGTTTCATAAAAAGCAAGATATTAAGCAAATTGCGTTAAAATTACGTTAAAATAATGCCTTCCGGGTTGATGACATTATTCGCCCGAAAGGCATTATTTTTTAATAACATGATACGAAATGTAGGAAAACTCATGCACTCATCCATACAAAGCCGGTTTGCCCCAATTTTATACGTCTTGATTTTCTTTGCCGGATTTTTAGCCGCACAAGTTTGGTTTAATCAGCAAGCCTATTTGACCAATCTTCCCCTTTTGGTTACAGCCATTTCTGCCGTTGCATTTGTTTGGTTGATTTGGGCCGTCGTATCTGCGCGATCCAAAGCTAAAAGCAAGATGTTGCACCGTGAGCAGCTGATTCAAAAAGAGAGCATTCATCCTGTTTTGCATGCGACGTTGCAACGTTCTGATGGACAAACGGATTTATTGGTTTTGGTTGTCCGCAATAGCGGTAAGGGCTTGGCGAAGAATGTGCGTTTTGAGGCTGAGGCTTTGCCGGATCACTTGCCGAGCAAGCTGGTTGCCGATGCAGTTATGCGCTTGGAGATGTTTTCCGGCGGCGTGGATATGCTGGCATCGGGAGAATTGTATGGCGGCGTGTTTGCAAGCATGTTGGCGCTGGCTGCCGAATTGCCGGACCAAACATTCGGCGGAGTATTGAAACTGAAAGCCACTTATGAAAATGCCTTTGGCGATCAATGCACTTCAGAAAGCGTTTTGGATTTGAGCATATTGAATTTCAATTTGTCAGAAATTAAATCCAATGGCGAGCAAAAGCCCCGCAAGAAATTGTTGTATTGATATTCAAAATATGCAGGCCGTCTGAAACCGAAATACTTGTTTTCAGACGGCCTGTTGTTATTTTTCAAATGATTTTTGAAGAAAAAGAGGCGTATCGGGTATAATAATCAAAGAATTCGAAACGGATTGTCAGGCTCGGCAAGCCGTCTCATCATTGTCGTATTTCAAAACCTTACTGATATTTTTTCAATAATCTGTTGCTATGTATCGGAACTTTTTCTGATGTTGGCACTGGCGAAATATTCCTTCAGCCATTTACTCTCAGGAAGCTGCTTATGTTAGTGTGTAATCCTTATGAAGTTGTGATCCATGGTACGACCAGCAAAGGCAAGATTTTCCGACCAAGCGACTGGGCGGAGCGCCTGTGCGGTATTTTGTCCTCCTTTACTAAAGACAACCGCCTTTCCTATTCGAATTGGGTGCGCCCGATTTTGGTGGACAATGTCCGTTGTGTAGCGGTCGATAAAAAGTTGGAAGAAGACAATCCGCAAATGTTCCGTTTCTTGATGGACTTTGCAGCGGATAATGATTTGCGCGTGATTGACTGCAAAGCCTTGCTCAAAGAGCAAGAGAGCAAACAGCAGGGCGAAGTGCCGGTCGAGCGCGTTTTGTTGGCGCAGGCGATTGAAGAAAAACATGCAGCCGAGCGTGCGGAAGCGGCCAATGCTCAGCCTGAGCCTCAAGCTGCCGCGCCTGTGGTTGGCGTATTGCGTGAAATTCCGCCGGAAGAAACCGCAACCGCTTTTGCGGCATTGAGCATTTTGCGTTCTTCTTTGACCGATATTCACCGTTTCGTCGAACAAATCAACGAGCATCAGCGCAAAACCGGTTACCGCCTGTTGGGTATTTTTGAAGAAGGTAAACAAAATGCCGTGGCCGTATGCGGTTTCCATACTGCACATAACTTGGCCAGTGGTTACCATATCCATATTGATGATCTCGTAACCATGCCGCAATGCCGCCAAAAAGGCTATGCTTCACGCTTGTTGGAAGAAGTACGCAAAATCGGTGCGGAAACCGGCGCGACCAAAATCCATCTGAATGTCCATGTTAACCATGACCGTGCAGGTGCGCATCGTCTCTACTTCAAAAACGGATTTGAAATTTGCGCTTACCATTTCCGTTGCGATCCGAAATAATTTTTGTGGAAAGAGAGAAATCAATGTTGAAGATTTTGACCGCGGCTGTTTTGACACTGAGCTTGGCGGCCTGCGCATCAGGCAGCGGAGGCAGCTCGCAAATGTATGGTGAGATTAAGGCCAGTGTAGAAACCAGCCATCAACGTTGAGATATACAATGACAAGGCCGTCTGAAATAGGTTTTCCTGTTTCAGACGGCCTTTTTGCAACTTGATTAGAGTGTCGTGGAGGTGTCGTCAGCGGCAACAGTCCGATGCAGGCGATACCAATTGTACAGGCGCAGGATGCACAAGAAAGCGATGATGGGCATGCAGGCTGCGGTAACCAGATAACGCGGGTTGCTGAAGTTTAAAACGTTGTGCCCGGAAAGCAGCGACAAAGCGGCATGCAACCATTCCCACAAAGACGAAATGCTGAATGCCAAAACAGCCAACAGGCCGAGGGTTCGGAAAATACCGATGGGCAGGATTTGTTGGCGTAATACGGCGCGGTTGAGTTGGAACAAAACAATCAAACCGAAGCCGATGATACAGACCATGCCGCCGTTGGCGACGATTTGTAGGCTGTTGAAGGCAATGTCGGGCGTAACGGAAATTGTACCGGACTGGTTGGCGGCGGTTTGTTGCAAATTTAAGCCTTGCATGACATTAAGTACGAAACCGTAGATCAGGTCGGCCAAAACGATACCGATGGGTAGCGGAGTCAAAAAACGTTTCATGGATCAGTTGGGTATTCTATTAGTATGAGGGAGGCCGTCTGAAAATTAAAAATGACGACGTGAGAGTGTATTGTATCCGATAGAAAAGTAGGTTAATGCAAAAATAAATTTAGTTTAAGTCAGAAAATGATGTAATTTTACGCCAACATTATTGCATTAAGAGTACAATCTTCTTCATTATCAAACGTGAAATCAACAGGAAAGGACGTTTACATGAGCCAATTGCAACGTGATTTAACCCGTATCAGCCACAATACCAAAATTGTTGCCACACTGGGTCCGGGCAGCAACAATGTACAATTGTTGGAAGACATGATCCGTGTCGGCGGCCTTAATGTCGTCCGTTTCAATTTCAGCCACGGTACGCCGGAGTTTCATGAAGAAAATGCCCGTATCGTACGCGAAGCCGCGAAACGTGCGGGTCAGGAAATCGCCATTCTTGCCGACTTGCAAGGGCCTAAAATCCGTGTCGGTAAAATTGCCGGCGGCAGCATCGAGCTGAATAAAGATGAAACTTTGATTTTGGATGCCGCACTTGAAGGCGAAGGTACACGCGAAGCGGTGGGTTTGGACTACCGTGATTTGCCGAATGACGTCGCTGCCGGCGATGTTTTGTGGCTGGACGACGGCCTGTTGACTTTGACCGTTGAGGCGGTTGAAGGAAGTAAGATTATTACAAGGGTAGAAAACAGCCATGTGCTGAAAAGTAACAAAGGTATCAATAAACGCGGCGGTGGCCTGTCTGCCGGTGCGTTGACCGAAAAAGACTTCCGCGACCTGAAAACGGCGATTGCCATTGGTTGCGACTACTTGGCCATCAGCTTTGTGAAATCTGCCGAAGATTTGCACATCGCACGCGCCAAAGTCGAAGAAGAAATGAAAGGCAGTACAGCCGTACGTCCCGGTTTGGTTTCCAAAATCGAGCGCGTAGAAGCCATTGAAAATCTGGACGAAATCATCCTTGCCAGCGACGGTATTATGGTTGCCCGCGGCGACTTGGCAGTGGAAGTCGGCCATGCCGCCGTACCTGCCCTACAAAAACGCATGATCCGCCGCGCCCGTGAGTTGCGCCGCTTCAGCATTACCGCAACTCAAATGATGGAATCCATGATTACCAACCCTGTACCAACCCGCGCGGAAGTCAGCGACGTGGCCAACGCGGTATTGGACGGTACCGATGCGGTGATGTGTTCCGCCGAAACCGCCGTCGGTGCGTATCCGTTTGAAACCGTCAGCCAAATGGCGATTATTTGTGCGGCTGCGGAAAAAGAACAAGATTCGCTCAACGGCGTTGCCGAACAGGTCGAGTATCCCGAAGCCGTCAGCACCAACTTGGCGATTGCTGGCGGTGCGGTCAGCGTGGCGCGAGCAGTTCACGCCAAAGCCATCGTTGCCCTGACTGAAAGCGGTTCGACCGCCTTCGAAGTCAGCCGCCACAACATCACCCTGCCGATTTTTGCCCTGACGCCGAGTGTTTCAGCGCAACGCCGCATGGCGATGTACCGCGGCGTGCGTCCGTTGATTTTGGCAACCAGTACCGATCACGATACCGCGCTGAACGAAGTGGAAGCCATGCTGGTAGAACACAAAATCCTCCAAAGCGGCGACCAATACATCATCACCAGCGGTTCGCAAATGCGCGAATCCGGTTCGACCAATACGCTGGAAGTGTTGCAGGTTAAATAATTGCAGTGATCCGATAATTGGAAAAGCAGGCTGTTTTAGCCTGCTTTTTTGTGTAAAAAAAGAAAAGATTAGGCAAAAATAATGATGTAGTATAGAATTGAGTGCCTATACTAAATCAATAAAGGACGTTTCAGACGGCCTTTTTCTTTGTACGCCACTTTCACGGTAAACCAAAATGATTCATTTCAACCTGAAAAAAACAGCGTTTATTTTAAGCGCAGCACTGTTATCTACCGCCGTCCAAGCCTCCGGCTACCATTTCGGCACACAATCCGTTAACGCACAAGGCACGGCCAACGCCGCCGCCGCCGAAGCCGCCGATGCCTCAACTATTTTCTACAACCCGGCCGGTTTGAGCAAAATCGACAGCAGCCAAATTTCCGTCAACGCCAATATCGTTTTCCCAAGCATTCATTATGAGGCAGAATCTGCGAAACACTTCCGCACGGGTGCCGATGTCAGCGGCTCGACCAGCGGCAAAATTACCGAAACCACCGTTGCTCCGCACGTTTATAGCGCGTACAAAGCCAGCGACGATGTGACTTTGGGTTTGGGCGTGTACGTTCCTTTCGGTTCGGCAACCGAATACGAAAAAGATTCCGTCTTGCGCCACAACATCAACAAACTGGGTTTGACCACCATAGCCATCGAGCCGGTAGTTGCGTGGAAACTGAATGAGCAGCACGCCGTCGGTGCCGGTTTGATTGCCCAATATTCCAAAGCCGAATTGCGCAAATACTCCGACTGGGATGCTTCCGGCGCCATCAGCCAGTTGGCCAGCGGCTTGGCTTCCCGTCAAGCAGGCCGTCCCGTTGCTGTCGATGCGACCGGCAAAGCTGACGGTCATGCCGATGTAAAAGGTCACGATTGGGGCTTTGGTTACCAACTGGCGTGGATGTGGGACATCAACGAGCGCGCACGCGTGGGTGTGAACTATCGTTCCAAAGTATCGCATACGCTGAAAGGCACTGCCGATTGGGAAGCGGACGGCGCATATGCAAAACGCGCATGGGATTTGGGTGCAATGGCTGCACGCGGTTATGTGCCGAACGAAAAAGCCAGCGTAAAAATCGTAACGCCTGAGTCTTTGTCTGTTCATGGTATGTACCGCGCCACCGACAAAACCAACCTGTTCGGCGATGTGACTTGGACGCGCCATAGCCGCTTCAACAAAGCGGAGCTGGTGTTTGAAAACACCAAAAAAGTTGTCAACGGCCAATCTGACCGTACCGTTATCACGCCTAACTGGCGCAACACTTATAAAGTTGCATTCGGCGGCTCTTACCAAGTTACCGAACCATTGCAACTGCGTGCCGGTATCGCTTTCGATAAATCGCCGGTTAAAAGCGCTGAAGACCGTATGAACAGCCTGCCTGACGGCAACCGTATTTGGTTCTCCGTCGGTGCCAAATATCAACTGGGTAAAAACCATGTTATCGATGCGGCGTACAGCCATATCCACATCAATGACACGGTTTACCGCACCGGCAAAGCCAGCGGCAACGACGTGGACAGCCGCGGTGCATCCTCTGCCCGCTTCAAAAATAAAGCGGACATCTTGGGCTTGCAATACACTTACAAATTCAAATAATCGGATTTGAGTTGTGGATAAAAAGGCCGTCTGAAGATTTCAGACGGCCTTTTTGATTGGCAGGAACAGATGGAGCAATCCACAGGCAATAAATGGTGTGTTGGGCTTTACATATTTCTGATTGGAATGGCAGAACGGAAAAACGATAGAAAAAAGAATAGCCGATTACCGGCTGGAAAAATAAGATGTTGTTTGCGCTTTAAACAACGTGTTACAGATTTCTTTATTCTGATGGGCAGCAATCAAAAGGCCGTCTGAAAAACAGGTTTTCAGACGGCCTTATTTGCCAGATGGCTGCTAAGAAAGCTCAATCAGCTGCGGACTTCCAGTTCGATTTCTCTTTCTTGTTCGTCTTCAGCCGGCTTGTCCATGGTTTTTTCATCAGCCATATTGTCCAAGTCGCGGCCGGGTTCGGAAGCGGTATCACCGATGGAAACGCTGTTCAGGCTTTCCAAAATAATGGCTGAGGCCAGATGGTCGGATGTGCGGTACACCATTGCCAAACCGATTTCTTCCGCCGGAATGGAAACCAACTCAACCGTATCTTTGTCTTTCGGCTTACGAATCAGGTTGTTGGATAGATTGACACGGACTTGGCGGCCGCGTTTGTAGAGGCTGACCACAGTGCCTTTGTCCAAGCCGTCGAGTTCGCCTTTATCCAAAGTAATGGTTTGGAACTGACCGGCTTCGCCCACGCCGTCGAAGATGGAAACGACTTTGGCCTGAATCGGACGGGCAGGGGCGTGAGGCATCACATTGAAGCTGTCGAGGCCTTCGGGCAGTTTCAGCAGATAGTCGTCTTTGCGGATTTCGGAAACGGCTTCTTCGATAACCAAAGGTTGCGCGGACTGGGTGCGCAGCTTCATGACTTTGTTGACTTGGGTGTAATACTCGTTGCTTTTGAGTTTTTCGTCAGAAGCGCGGGTACGGTTTTCCAAGGCGGAGTCGGTGTAAGGCAGCGTGTTGGCGATGCCGCTGAACACGACTTCTTGGCCGAGGAATTTACCGGTTTCCGGATCGGTGATGTTTTTATTGACGCGGTAGGTCAGGTAGCGGCCGGGTTCGGTCAGGCCGTATGCGTACACGCGGTTGCCTTGGGTGTAGAGGACGCGGTTGTCGGGACCTGCAATCAGGCGCGGCGCGTTGGCGGTTTCTTCCGGAGCGATAATCTGCGGATGTTTCATAAACATGCGGTAGAGGTTGACGTTGACGGTCGGAATGCCGTAGCCGGAAGTTTCGCGTACGCGCGGATGCAGTTTGATCACGGGAATGCCGTCTGAACGGGTTTGGGCGTGTTCAAAACCCAGTCGAGGCTGGCCGTTGACGTAGCGTAAAACCAACACCTGACCCGGATAGATCAGGTGCGGATTGCGGATGGCGTTGCGGTTGGCGCCCCAAAGGCGGTTCCATTGCCACGGGCTGTACAGATATTTGCCGGAAATGCCCCACAAGGTATCGCCGTTTTTAACGACGTAGCGTTGCGGCGCATTGGGGCGGATTTTTAAAGAAGCTGCCTGAGTGTGGGCAGAAATAGCCATGCCTGCCATGCAAAGCAGGGTTATAATACGTTGTTGCATAACCGTTCCCCTTGAAATCGGTTTGGTTTGTCTTCAGATGATAAACAGAGAAGGCTGGAGTTTGCGAAACTGCCGCCCATCCATCAATACGATAACGAACGGCCTCTGTCGCGCTATCTTAACATTTTTCGGCGTTATTTTAGCATTGAATGTTGCTGTCATGACAGGAGATTGTGGCGGCGGAAACCAAATCTGTATGAAAATCACACATCAGTTTTATAAAACGAGAATATTATGGCTTTACTGAACATCCTCCAATACCCTGACGAGCGTTTGCACACGGTTGCCAAACCTGTTGAAAAAATCGACGAGCGCATCCAGACATTGGTTGCCGATATGTTTGAAACCATGTACGAAGCACGCGGTATCGGCTTGGCGGCCACTCAGGTCGACGTACACGAGCGCATCGTCGTGATGGATTTGACCGAAGACCGCAGCGAGCCGCGCGTGTTCATCAATCCCGTCATTGTCGAAAAAGACGGCGAGACAACTTACGAAGAAGGCTGTCTGTCCGTACCGGGCATTTACGATACTGTGACCCGTGCCGAGCGCGTCAAAGTTGAAGCCTTGAACGAAAAAGGCGAGAAATTCACGCTGGAAGCAGACGGCCTGCTGGCAATCTGCGTGCAGCACGAATTGGACCACCTGATGGGCATCGTGTTTGTCGAACACTTGTCGCAGCTGAAACAAGGCCGCATCAAAACCAAACTGAAAAAACGTCAGAAACACACCATCTGACCTGCGCATCGCTTAAAGGCCGTCTGAAAAGACAAAACAGAAGGCATACTTCGGTTTTCAATCTTTCAGACGGCCTTTTCAGCTGAAACAGTTTGCCCAACGCGCCCATTCAAACCATTTTCACAAGGACACAACATGAAAGTCATCTTTGCCGGTACGCCCGATTTTGCCGCCGCCGCCTTGAAAGCCATCGCCGCCGCAGGTTTTGAAATTCCGCTGGTGTTGACCCAGCCTGACCGCCCCAAAGGCCGCGGCATGCAGCTGACCGCATCGCCGGTCAAACAGGCTGCCTTGGAATTAGGTTTGACCGTGGCGCAGCCGGAAAAGTTGCGCAATAACGCCGAAGCCCTGCAAATGCTTAAAGATACGGGCGCGGATGTGATGGTAGTGGCCGCGTATGGTTTGATTTTGCCGCAGGATGTGTTGGATACGCCCAAACACGGCTGCCTCAATATCCACGCTTCGCTGTTACCCCGTTGGCGCGGCGCGGCACCGATTCAACGTGCGATTGAAGCCGGCGACGCCGAAACCGGTGTGTGTATCATGCAGATGGACATCGGCTTGGACACCGGCGATGTGGTCAGCGAACACCGCTACGCCATCCAGCCTACGGATACCGCCAACGAAGTGCATGACGCGCTGATGGGTTTGGGTGCGGAAGCGATTGTTGCCGACTTGCAGCGTCTGCAGGCTGAAGGCCGTCTGAATGCGGTCAAACAGCCTGAAGAAGGCGTTACCTACGCCCAGAAATTGAGCAAAGAAGAGGCGCGTATCGATTGGAATGAAAGCGCGGCTGTGATTGAGCGCAAAATCCGTGCTTTCAACCCTGTACCTGCCGCGTGGGTCGAGTATCAAGGCAAACCGATGAAAATCTGGCGTGCCGAAGTCGTGGTCAAACAGGGTAAGGCAGGCGAAGTGTTGTCCTGCACTTCAGACGGCCTGCTGGTGGCGTGCGGTGAAAATGCGCTGAACATTACCGAATTGCAGCCTTCCGGCAGCAAACGCATGAGCATACAGGCATTTGCGGCAGGCCGGACGATTGAAGTCGGAACGGTTTTGTAACAGGCTGGAAACAAACGTAGAGGAAAGAAAACAATGGCTGTTTTTGAAGTGGTCGAGGGCGATATTACCCGATTGGCAGTCGATGCGATTGTCAATGCCGCCAATTCATCGCTGTTGGGCGGTGGCGGAGTAGACGGTGCAATACACCGCGCCGCAGGCAAAGAGCTGCTGGATGAGTGCCGAACTTTGGGCGGTTGCCGCACAGGCGAAGCCAAAATAACCCAAGGCTATCGTTTGCCTGCGCGTTTTGTCATTCATACGGTCGGGCCGGTATGGTTTGGCGGAAAACAAAATGAAGAGGCCAAATTGGCACAATCCTACGCCAATTCCTTGCTGCTTGCCCAGAAACACGATCTTCACAGCATCGCCTTTCCGTGCATCAGTACCGGTGTGTACCGTTTCCCGGCCAAAGCTGCCGCGCGTATCGCTTTGGAGAGTTTGAAACAAGTCCTGCCGTAATGTCCGGCAGTGGAAAAAATCATCTTTTGCTGTTTTTCCAAAGCAGATGCCGAATATTATCGGGCATTGCTGGCAGCCGAACAGGCCGTCTGAAATCCTCCGAACACTTGAAATCAAATATAAATCAGAAAGCAAAAATATGAGTATGTCCCTCGCCCAAAAACTGGCCGCCGACAGCGTTGCCGCGGTTGCCGAAGGGCGCAATCTTCAGGATGTCTTGGCGGAAATCCGCGCGGCGCATCCGCAGCTGACGGCGCAGGAAAACGGCGCGTTGCAGGATATTGCCTACGGTTGCCAGCGTTATTTGGGCAGTTTGAAGTATATGCTTGGTCAAATGTTGAAGAAGCCGATTGACAATCCGCAGCTTGAAAGCCTGCTTTTGGCGGCGATGTACCAACTGCATTACACGCGCAATGCGCCTCATGCCGTGGTCAATGAAGCGGTGGAAAGCATTGCCAAAATCGGCCGCGGCCAGTTCCGCTCGTTTGCCAATGCGATTTTGCGCCGCTTTTTGCGTGAACGCGACAAGCTCGCAGCTTCCTGCAAAAAAGACGATGTGGCGAAACACAATTTGCCGCTGTGGTGGGTGGCTTATTTGAAAAACCATTATCCGAAACATTGGCACAATATCACCACTGCGCTGCAATCGCATCCGCCGATGACTTTGCGCGTCAACCGCCGACACGGCAATGCCGAAAGCTATTTGGAAAAACTGGCTGCGGAAGGTATTGCGGCCAGGGCTTTGGACGAATACGCCGTGATGTTGGAAGAAGCTGTGCCGGTAAGCCGCCTGCCCGGTTTTTCAGACGGCCTGGTGTCGGTGCAGGATTTTGGTGCGCAACGTGCTGCCTATTTGTTGAACCCGAAAGACGGCGAACGCATTCTCGATGCCTGTGCGGCGCCGGGCGGCAAGACAGGCCATATCTTGGAACTGGCAGATTGTCATGTTACCGCTTTGGATATAGATGAAGGCCGTCTGAACAGGGTGAAGAGCAATCTTGACCGTTTAGGCTTTCAAAAGGCCTCTTTGACTTGTGCCGATGCGCAGGACTTGGCGGCATGGTATGATGGAAAGACCTTTGACGCTGTCTTGGCCGATGTGCCGTGTACCGCTTCGGGCGTGGCGCGGCGCAATCCTGACGTCAAATGGCTGCGCCGGCCGACCGATGCCGTCAAAACCGCACGCCAACAGGAAGCATTATTAGACGCGCTGTGGCAGACCCTGACGAAAAACGGCAGGATGTTGCTGGCTACCTGCTCGGTCTTTGTCGAAGAAAACGACGGTCAGTTGCAAAAATTCCTTAACCGCCATGCCGATGCCGAGTTGATCGAATCGCATGTGCTTTTACCGAACAAACATCAAGATGGCTTTTATTACGCGCTTATTAAAAAGCAGTAAAACGCTGATTGTACCGCTCTTGCTTGCCGTGTCGCTGAACGCGGCAGGCGAGGGCATCAGTGCGACCCGTGCCGAGGCAAAGCTGACCCATGCCGGACAGCTTTCCGTCAGCAGCCGTTTCCGCACTGACTTGCCCGACCAGCTTAAAGAAGCACTCAAACAGGGCGTCCCCCTGCATTTCAATTTAAGTTGGCAGCTGTCAGCGCCGTCTATGTCGTCTTATAAATTCAAGTTCGACCAGCTGCTCAACAACGACAGCACGATTCAATACAAATTGTCCTTCCATCCGCTGACCAACCGCTATCGCGTTACCGTCGGTACGTTTTCTACCGAGTACGATACGCTTGAGACTGCCTTGCGCGCAGTGGGCGCGGTCGCGAATTGGAAGGTTTTGTCCAAGGGTGCGCTGAGTGATGTGGCCGCCAAAGACACGAAGGCTGAAATCCGCCTGCTGCTGACAACCGCCAAGCTGCCCAAACCGTTCCAAATCAATGCCCTGACGTCTAAAAACTGGCATTTGGATTCCGGTTGGAAGTCCTTGTCGGTCGTGCAGGAGTAAACCATGCGCCGCTTTCTTCTGATTGCCGCCGTATTCGCCGTTGTTTTGTTGTACGGTCTGACTGTTGCAACGGGCAGCAGCAACGTATTGTCCGATTACTTCTGGTGGATTGTCGCCTTGTGCGGTTTGCTGTTGCTGGTGTTGGCGGCGGTGTTGGTGCGCTATGTCGTGCTTTTGATGCGCGACAACAGCAAAAGCGTGTTCGGTTCGCAGATTGCACGTCGGCTGTCGGGGATGTTTACTTTGGTTGCCGTATTGCCGGGCGTGTTTTTGTTCGGTATTTCCGCCCAGTTTATTAACGGTACGATTAATTCTTGGTTTGGCAACGATACCCATGAGGCTCTAGAGCGCAGCTTAAACTTGAGCAAATCCGCGCTGAACTTGGCGGTAGACAACGCTGTCAGCAACGCCACGCCGGTGCAGATCGACTTAATCAGCGCCGCTTCGCTGGACGGCAACTTAGGGCAAGCGCTGGCAAAATCCGCGCTTACTGCCGACTTTGCCCAGCTGGCGCTTTATAACGCGACTACCCATAAAGCCGAGAAAAGCATCAATCCCTTGAAACTAAATCAACCTGAGCTTAACAAAGAAGGATGGGAGCAACTGGAGCAGACCGGCTCGGTGCGCAGCTTGGAAAACATCGGCGGCGTGCTGTATGCTCAAGGCTGGATGCTGATCGGTCCGCATAAAAATCAGGATTATGCGTTGTTTTTTCGGCAGCCGATTCCGAAAGATGTTGCCCAAGACGCGACGCTGATTGAAGCAGCCCGAGCCAAATATGCCGAACTGAGTTATACCAAAAAAGGCCTGCAAACCTTTTTCCTGTCCACGCTGTTGGTCGCGACAT
This sequence comes from Neisseria sp. P0021.S005, assembly GCF_051956955.1. Taxonomy (NCBI): domain Bacteria; kingdom Pseudomonadati; phylum Pseudomonadota; class Betaproteobacteria; order Neisseriales; family Neisseriaceae; genus Neisseria; species Neisseria sp. P0021.S005. The sequence continues at coordinate 16,479 of NZ_JBQCWY010000007.1, forward strand.
TATTGGCCATCTTTTTGGCGCTGGTGATGGCTTTGTATTTTGCCCGCCGTTTTGTGGCACCGGTATTGTCGCTGGCAGAGGGTGCGCGGGCGGTGGCTCAGGGTGACTTCAGCCAGACTCGGCCGGTATTTCGCAATGACGAGTTCGGCCGTTTGACCCAGTTATTCAACCACATGACCGAGCAATTAGCGATTGCCAAAGAGGCAGACGAGCGCAACCGTTTGCGCGAAGAAGCAGCACGCCATTATTTGGAATGCGTGTTGGAAAGTTTGACTACAGGCGTGATTACTTTGGATGCCAATGGCCGTCTGAAAACCTTTAACAAGGCCGCCGAACAGATTTTGGGCGTTTCGCTGGTGTCTTTGTGGGGCAGTAACTGGCATCAATGGCACGGCAAATCGCCGCAGCAAACCCTGTTGGCCGATGTGTTTGCCGCCATTAATGAAACCGCCGATAGCAACAAACCCGTCCAAGTCGAATACGCCGCGCCCGATGATGCCCGAATCTTGTTGGGCAAAGCCACCATTTTGCCGGAAGACAATGATAACGGCGTGGTGATGGTGATTGATGACATTACCGTCTTGATGCGGGCGCAAAAAGAGGCCGCATGGGGCGAAGTGGCGAAACGTTTGGCGCACGAAATCCGTAATCCGCTTACGCCTATCCAGCTTTCCGCCGAGAGATTGGCATGGAAATTGCATGATAAACTAGATGAACAAGACGCCCAAATTCTCAGCCGTTCAACCGATACCATCGTCAAACAGGTGGCCGCGCTGAAAGAAATGGTCGAAGCGTTCCGCAACTATGCGCGTGCGCCGTCGCTGAATTTAGAAAAACAAGATTTAAACGGTTTGGTGTCGGAAGTATTGGTATTATATGAGGCCGGCGCGTGCAAGTTTAATGCACGGCTCAGCGCCGACGCCCTGCCGATTGTTGCCGATACGACGGCGATGCGCCAAGTGTTGCATAACCTATTTAAGAATGCTGCAGAAGCGGCAGAGTCGGACGAAGCGCCTCAAGTAAACGTCGAAACAGGGCGCGAAGGCGGACAGGTTTTCCTGACCGTCTGCAACAACGGCAAAAGTTTCAGCAAAGAAATGCTGCACAATGCTTTTGAGCCGTACGTTACCGACAAACCGACAGGAACGGGGCTGGGTTTGCCCGTTGTGAAAAAAATTATCGAGGAGCATGGCGGCCGTATCAGCCTGAGCAATCAGAACAGTGGCGGCGCGTGCGTCAAAATAGCTTTACCGGAAATGGCAGAAACTTATGCGAAGCAGTGATATTTTGATTGTAGATGATGAAGTAGGCATCCGCGACCTGCTCTCCGAAATCCTTCAAGATGAAGGCTATACCGTCACTTTGGCCGAAAATGCCGAAGAAGCGCGCCAATTGCGTTATCAAACGCGTCCGGCCATGGTATTGCTGGACATTTGGATGCCCGATTGCGACGGCATCACTTTGTTGAAAGAGTGGGCGAAAAACGGCCAACTCAATATGCCTGTGGTTATGATGAGCGGCCATGCCAGCATTGACACTGCGGTTGAAGCCACTAAAATCGGCGCGCTCGATTTTCTGGAAAAACCGATTGCCCTGCAAAAACTCTTGTCCGCAGTAGAACGCGCCTTGAAACATGGCGAAGTTCAGACGGCCTCCGGCATGACTTTGGACAAACTGGGCAACAGTTCCGTCATTCAAGAAATGAACGGCAGTATTGAAGCGGCCGCCAAACACAACCGCCCGCTGTTGTTGGCCGGTGAGGCTGGCTCGCCGTTTGAGATTGTCGCCCGCTATCTGCACAAAAGCGGTACGCCTTGGGTGGCAACCGACCGTGTCGAACACATTGTTGATACGCCGATGGAGCTGTTGCAAAAGGCATCAGGCGGTATTTTGTATGTCGGCGATATTGCCCGTTACAGCAAAAACATCCAAAACGGCATTGCTTTCTTGCTGGAAAAAGCCGACCGCTACAATGTCCGTGTGATTGCTTCATGCGGTTTTAAACGAGGTGAGGGCGCCGATGACGTCGTTGCCGGCCGATTAGCAGAGCTGTTGAAAGAGCGCATCAATGTTCCTTCTTTGCGCAGCCAGCCGGACGACATCGTCTTTTTAATCAACCGCATCATGACCGATTTGGCCGAAAGTCAAAAAATCCAGCCGGTAAAATTCAGCGACAGCGCATTGGTGGTTTTGCGCCAATACGATTGGCCGGGCAATTACGACCAGCTTGCCGAAACGGTGAAAAACATCATGTTGGAATCTGACGGCAAAGAAGTGGACGAGCAGGCCGTTGCCGTGGCTTTGGGTCAGAAGGAAAACGCGACGGCGACAGAAATCATCGGCGGCTTCAATTTCAATATGCCTTTGCGCGAATTGAGGGAAGAAGTCGAGCGCCGTTACTTTGAGTACCACATCGCCCAAGAAGGCCAAAATATGAGCCGCGTGGCGCAAAAGGTCGGTTTGGAGCGTACACACCTTTACCGCAAACTCAAACAACTCGGTATCAGCGTATCGCGCCGCAGCGCCGACAAATCCGAAGAATAAGCGCAATATCGGTTCAAACACAAAAGAGGCCGTCTGAAAGCCATCAGGTTTTTCAGACGGCATCGTCATTTGACGGTTTGCTTAGACAAGCAATACTTTATAAAAATAATGGTATGGCTAGGCATTGTTATTTTGCCTTTTAAGCCGACAGAAGTTTTATATCAATAAAATTTTCAGACGGCCTTGATTTACTTCAGGCCGTCTGAAAAAAACATTACGAAAAGGGAACAGATTGATGACGGAAAACGAGCGTTTTGCTTGGTTGCAACTGGCATTTACGCCCTATATCGGCGCAGAAAGTTTTTTGGTGCTGTTGCAGCAATTCGGTAGCGCACAAGCTGCCTTGAATGCGCCGGCAGACAAAATTGCCGCGTTGGTGCGCCATAAACAGGCAGCCGAGTCGTGGCGTAATGCGGACAAACGGGCTTTGGCGCAGCAGTCTGCTGAAGCCGCTTTACAATGGGAAATGCAGGACGGTTGCCGTTTGTTGCTGCTGCAAGATGATGATTTCCCCGAAATGCTGACACAAGGCATTACCGCGCCGCCGGTCTTGTTTTTACGCGGCAATGCAGAGCTGCTGCACACACCTTCTGCCGCGATGGTCGGCAGCCGCCATGCCACGCCGCAGGCAATGCGAATTGCCAAAGATTTCGGTAGGGCGTTGAGCGAAAAAGGCATTCCCGTCGTATCGGGTATGGCTTCGGGTATCGATACCGCCGCCCATCAGGGGGCATTGCAGGCAGATGGCGGCACCATCGCCGTCTGGGGAACCGGTATAGACCGCATTTATCCGCCGTCCAATAAAAACCTTGCTTATGAAATTGCCGAAAGGGGATTGATTGTCAGCGAGTTCCCTTTAGATACGCGTCCGTTTGCAGGCAACTTTCCGCGCCGCAACCGTTTGATTGCCGCATTATCGCAGCTGACATTGGTGGTCGAGGCGGCATTGGAATCTGGCTCATTGATTACCGCCAAGCTGGCGGCAGAGATGGGGCGCGAAGTGATGGCGGTGCCCGGGTCGATAGACAATCCGCATAGCAAAGGCTGCCACAAGCTGATTAAAGACGGGGCAAAACTGGTGGAATGTCTGGACGATATTCTCCATGAGTGTCCGCAGCTATTGCAAAATACGCCTGTTCCATCATATTCTATAAATAAGACGGTAAAACTGAAAAACGATCAAACCAAACATCTGCAACCAAAAACAATAGCGGATGAACCGCAAAGGCCGTCTGAAAACCTATCTGCCGCCCCATCAACAAGCGCTTTATTGGAAGCAATGGGTTACGACCCGATACATCCCGATATTTTGGCGCAACAAACCAATACGGCGGCGGCAGACGTGTACGCACAGCTTTTGGAATACGAACTTGACGGTATCGTTGCCGCCTTGCCGGGCGGCCGTTATCAGCGTGTCAAAGCATGAATTATCTATATTTAAGGAACCAGCATGACCGAAGTCATTGCCTATTTAATCGAACACTTCCAAGATTTCGACAATTGTCCGCCTCCGGAGGATTTGGGTCGCCTCTTGGAAGATGCGGGTTTTGATGCTACGGAAATCGGCAATACATTAATGATGATGGAAGTCTTGTTCAATACGTCCGAATTCTATGCTGAGCCGTTTAACAGCGACTCCCTGCGCGTATTCTGCCGTGAAGAAGCTGACAACCTGCCGCAGGAAGTCATGGGCTTGATGCAGTATTTGGTTGCCGAACACGCAATTACTTATGAGCAACGCGAAATCGTCATTCATGCCCTGATGCACATTCCATCGGACGAAATCACCCTCGATACCGCCAAAGTGTTGGTATTGCTGGTGTTGTGGATGCACAAGAGCGAGTTACCCGTCCTGATAGGCGACGACTTGATGAGTGCGTTGACCGGACAAAACGTGATGCACTAAACCTTTTTTCAGACGGCCTCAATAATAAAGGCCGTCTGAAACATAAACCCAATACATCCAAAAGAGAACAACAATGGCGAAAAACCTATTAATCGTCGAATCCCCGTCCAAAGCCAAAACCCTGAAAAAATATCTGGGCGGTGATTTTGAAATCTTGGCGTCTTACGGTCATGTCCGCGATTTGGTTCCGAAAAGCGGAGCAGTCGATCCTGACAATGGCTTTGCCATGAAATACCAACTGATCAGCCGCAACAGCAAACACGTCGATGCCATCGTTGCCGGTGCCAAAGAAGCTGAAAACATCTACCTCGCAACTGACCCGGATAGGGAAGGCGAAGCCATTTCTTGGCATCTTTTGGAAATCCTTAAATCCAAACGCGGATTGAAAAACATCAAACCGCAGCGTGTCGTGTTCCACGAAATCACCAAAAACGCCGTGCTCGATGCGGTTGCCCATCCGCGCGAAATCGAAATGGATTTGGTCGATGCGCAACAAGCCCGTCGCGCTTTGGACTATTTGGTTGGTTTCAACCTTTCGCCATTGTTGTGGAAAAAAATCCGCCGCGGTTTGAGCGCAGGCCGTGTGCAAAGTCCCGCACTGCGTTTGATTTGCGAACGCGAAAACGAAATCCGCGCGTTTGAAGCGCAGGAATATTGGACGGTGCATCTCGACAGCCACAAAGGCCGCAGCAAGTTCACCGCCAAACTCGCCCAATACAACGGCGCGAAACTCGAACAATTCGACCTACCGAACGAAGCCGCGCAAGCCGACGTGTTGAAAGAACTCGAAGGCAAAGAGGCTGTCGTTACCGCCATCGAAAAGAAAAAGCGCAGCCGCAACCCAGCCGCGCCGTTCACCACATCCACCATGCAGCAGGATGCCGTGCGCAAACTCGGTTTCACTACCGACCGCACCATGCGTACCGCCCAGCAGCTTTACGAAGGTATAGACGTAGGGCAGGGCGCCATCGGTCTGATTACCTATATGCGTACCGACAGCGTGAATTTGGCCGATGAAGCGTTAACCGAAATCCGCTATTACATCGAAAACAAAATCGGCAAAGAATATCTGCCAAGTTCGGCCAAGCAGTACAAAACCAAGTCCAAAAATGCCCAAGAAGCCCACGAAGCGATCCGCCCGACTTCTGTGTACCGCACGCCTGAAAGCGTCAAACCCTTCCTGAGCGCAGACCAGTTCAAACTCTATCAAATGATTTGGCAGCGTACCGTTGCCTGTCAGATGACGCCCGCCAAATTCGACCAAACCACTGTCGATATTACCGTCGGCAAAGGCGTATTCCGCGTAACCGGACAAGTGCAGACTTTCGCAGGCTTTTTGAGCGTGTATGAAGAAAGCAGTGACGACGAAGAGAGCGAAGACAGCAAAAAACTGCCTGAAATGAGCGAAGGCGACAAACTGCCTGTGGACAAACTCTACGGCGAACAACACTTTACCACCCCGCCGCCGCGCTACAACGAAGCCACGCTGGTTAAAGCCCTCGAAGAATACGGCATCGGCCGCCCCTCGACCTACGCCAGCATCATCTCCACGCTCAAAGACCGTGAATACGTTACCCTTGAGCAAAAACGCTTTATGCCCACCGACACAGGCGACATCGTCAACAAATTCCTGACCGAACACTTCGCCCAATATGTCGATTACCACTTCACCGCCAAACTCGAAGACCAGCTTGACGAAATTGCCAACGGCAAACGCCAATGGATTCCCGTGATGGATAAATTCTGGAAACCATTTATCAAGCAAGTAGAAGAAAAAGAGGGTATCGAACGCGCCAAATTTACCACGCAGGAACTCGACGAAACCTGCCCGAAATGCGGCGAACACAAACTGCAAATCAAATTTGGCAAAATGGGTCGTTTCGTTGCGTGTGCCGGTTATCCCGAGTGCAGCTACACCCGCAACGTTAACGAAACCGCCGAAGAAGCGGCCGAACGTATTGCCAAAGCGGAAGCAGAGCAAGCTGAACTCGACGGACGCGAATGCCCTAAATGCGGCGGTCGTCTAGTGTACAAATACAGCCGTACCGGCAGTAAATTCATTGGCTGCGCCAACTATCCGAAATGCAAACACGTTGAGCCGCTGGAAAAACCGAAAGACACCGGCGTCCAATGCCCGCAATGCAAAAAAGGCAACCTCGTCGAACGCAAATCCCGTTACGGCAAACTGTTTTACAGTTGCAGCACTTATCCTGACTGCAACTACGCCACTTGGAACCCGCCCATTGCAGAAACCTGCCCAAAATGCGCGTGGCCGGTTTTGACCATCAAAACCACCAAACGCTGGGGCGTGGAAAAAGTGTGCCCACAAAAAGAATGCGGATGGAAAGAACAGATTGAACCGCCGGCACCGAAAGAGTAATTGGTTAAAGCTTGGATAGAAAAAGGCCGTCTGAAAAATGATTTTCAGACGGCCTTTTTTTAAATATTTTCAATTAAGCTAGAGAAGAATATCCATAAAGTTAAGGAGATGGTTCAATAACATCCAAATTGGTTACAGGTTTTACTAAAATAATTGCCCTGAGAATTTCTTCCATTCATAAAAGTGGTATCTCCAATTCTTTGGGTGGTCATATCCCAAGAATTACCATTTGCTGCACGACCATTAGTATAAGTAGTGTTGCCAATATGCATACTTTCTTGAGACCAATTGCTTCCAGTTCGAGAATTATATCCATTTACATAGGTAGTATCGCCAATTGTTTGGATACTATAAGTATTCCCGCTATTGTCATTGCAAGTGTGAAATGAGTCGCTTCCATAGCAAGCTGCGAAAGAAGAAACTGGTGTTACAAGTAAAGTAAAAAGTAAGACGATATTTTTCATACAAAACCTCAATATTCATTATAGGTAATATGAAAATATAATATAAAAATATAATTTACTCAACTATATTTGATAATTTAACCATCCATATAAAAATCAAACTATTTTGAAGCAAGGAGGAAAAGTCGTTAGATATGTAAATTAAATAAAAAAGTGGGTGTTTGAAAAGTTAGAGATGTCTATAGACATATTAGAATTTAGCCTTTGAAACAATTAACTTCTTTTATTTAGAACAAACTAAGGCCGTCTGAAAAATGAGTTTCAGACGGCCTTGTTGTCTCTAAAAGCAGAGATCGAAATATGGTTTGATAGCAGTTTCACTATATAATTGAGGCCGTCTGAAAAATCGGTATCTTTTTAAGAATTATGGCAAACAACAAACATTCCAAACACAGCAATCAAGTACGTATCATTGGTGGACAATGTAGGGGACGAAAGTTAACATTTTTATCTGCAGATGGTCTGCGCCCGACGCCTGACAGCGTGCGTGAAAAACTGTTTAACTGGCTGGGTCAGGATTTAACTGGAAAAACAGTATTGGATTTATTCAGCGGCAGCGGTGCTTTGGGAATGGAGGCTGCTTCTCGTCATGCGGCAAAAGTGGTAATGGTCGATAACCACCGCCAAACTGTTCAAACACTTCAGAAAAATATCCGTGAATTAGGTTTGAAACAGGCGAAAATCGAATGTTCAGACGGCATGGCTTATCTGGCAAGGCTGTCTGAAAAATTTGATGTTGTGTTCCTTGATCCGCCGTTTGCATGGGAAGATTGGCAAAATCTGTTTATCCGATTGCAAAGCCACTTGAAAAATGGGGCAATGGTCTATATTGAAGCAGGGAAGCTGCCTGAAAAACCGGATTGGCTGGAAATTTATCGGGAAGGAAAGGCGGGAATGAGCAGGTTTGAATTGTTGCTCTATTCGCAAGTTGCTGAATAGTATAGAATTTGAGAATCATTCCCAAGGTGTAAAACATTCTTTCAAACGGATTGTTCCGACGTCATTTGTGCTATAATCCGCGCCCAATCGGTTTTGATAATTTAAGAAAAAAGGAAATAGAAATGTCGCTCTTTATTACAGATGAGTGCATTAACTGCGATGTGTGCGAGCCGGAATGCCCTAATGATGCCATTTCGCAAGGTGAAGAAATTTACGAAATCAATCCAAATTTGTGTACGCAATGTGTAGGCCATTACGATGAGCCTCAGTGCCAACAGGTATGTCCTGTCGACTGTATCTTGATTGATGAAGAGCATCCTGAAACGCACGAAGAGCTGATGGCTAAGTACGAAAAAATCATTCAGTTTAAATAAATAGTGTTTAAAAGCAAAAGCTTGGATGTTTTTGAAGAAATAAATAAAAAAAAATCTTGACGGAAATCTAAGTTGCCAATAAACTAGCGTTCTCTTTTGGAGGGATTCCCGAGCGGTCAAAGGGGGCAGACTGTAAATCTGTTGCGTGAGCTTCGAAGGTTCGAATCCTTCTCCCTCCACCAAAAATTCTTACTTGGAGCAAATAGTGAGTATGCGGGTGTAGCTCAATGGTAGAGCAGAAGCCTTCCAAGCTTACGGTGAGGGTTCGATTCCCTTCACCCGCTCCAAACAATTTCGCCCATGTAGCTCAGGGGTAGAGCACTCCCTTGGTAAGGGAGAGGTCGGCAGTTCAAATCTGCCCATGGGCACCATCTCATTATTACCCTTTCTTTCAAAAGCTTAGATTATAGGATATTGCCATGGCTAAGGAAAAATTTGAACGTAGCAAACCGCACGTAAACGTTGGCACCATCGGTCACGTTGACCATGGTAAAACCACTCTGACTGCTGCTTTGACTACTATTTTGGCTAAAAAATTTGGTGGT
>NZ_JBQCWY010000008.1:0-23581 GCF_051956955.1 Neisseria sp. P0021.S005
ACGATAATGATGCATTTATTGCTAAAGAAATTGCTGCTTATTTCAAAGTAATTTATGCAAGCGTTACAACAGAAGAAACAATCGCATTGGAAAATTACCTAGAATTATTGTCAAACAAGGCTAAAAAAGCTGAAAAATTAGTATTTATTCAAGAAAATACGGTTGTAAATTGGGAAAATATTGAAGCTTCAAAAGATGGCACTTATGCAAAAGCGAAAGTGAATGCATATTTAAAATCTTTGCGTAGCGGTTATGAATTTGACGAAGATAGCTTAGAGAACAAACTATTAACAGTTCAAGCATTATTGGAGGAAGAAAAAGAAATAAAAGCCCAGATTAAAACCGACTCAGCGAACCTCCACAGCAAAACCAAAGCCGCTATTGAAGCCCTGGATGATGCCGAAGCCCTCGCTTTGCTCCGCCAAAAATGGTTTGTTCCGCTCAATGCGGCGATGCGTAGGCTGCCTGAAAACATGCTGGCGCAATTCAGCCAAAAACTGACCGCACTTTGCGACAAATATGCCGACACCTATCAGCATATCAGCCAACGTAAACAAGAAAGCGCCACCGCACTGGCGCAAATGATGGACGAACTCACCGGCAGCGACTTTGATTTGCAGGGTATTGCCGCATGGCAGGCGATTTTGAAAGGCTAAGGGGGAAAAATGAATAAGCAACAAGAGCCACGTTTGCGGTTTCAGGGTTTTACGGGAGAATGGAAGACGGAAGGTTTTGAAAGCGTTGGAGAATTTAATCCTAAAGCAGAAATTCCCCAAATTTTCCAGTATGTTGATTTAGAGTCTGTTGTTGGTACTCAACTAATTTCCTATAGGGAAGAATTTAAGGAAACAGCACCTTCAAGAGCACAAAGATTAGCTAAAAATGGGGATTTGTTTTTTCAGGCTGTTCGTCCTTACCAAAAAAACAATTATCTATTTGAGAAAAATAATGAAAATTTCGTATTTTCAACTGGATATATTCAAATTCGTCCACAAAATGATGGTTATTTTTTATTAACGTTGGTGCAGAAAGAAGAATTTGTTCAAGAAGTTCTATTACGTTGCACGGGGACAAGTTACCCAGCAATTAATACAAGTAGTCTACAAAACATAGCAATCTTACTTCCTCCAACTGCTGAAGAACAAGCCCATCTTGGCAATTTTTTCCGTCGCTTAGACAGCCAAATTGCAGAGAGCCGTACGGTGTTGGAAAAAAGCCGTCAGCTTAAAAAGGCCATGTTGGCAAAAATGTTCCCCGCAAACGGTGAAAAAATACCGAAAATCCGTTTTAAAGGGTTTGAGGGGGAGTGGGAGCGAAATGAATTAGGCTGCTTGGGTTATTGCTTATCAGGTATTGGTTTTTCTGAAAATGAGCAAGGTGGAGAAAATGGCATACCATTTTTCAAAGTGTCAGATATGAATTTATCGGGTAACGAAGTTTATCTAAGAAAAGCCAATAACTATGTAACCCAAGAACAAATTGATAAACAACGATGGCAAGTTATTCAACAGCTCCCATGTATATTTTTTGCCAAAGTTGGAGCAGCTTTACTGTTAAATCGTAAACGGCTGGTTAATACTCCATTTTTACTTGATAACAATACAATGGCGTTTATCTTAGATTCAAGCTTGGATAATTATTTTATGAAAACACTTTTTGATACGATTGATTTGCCTGCATTAGCCCAAATCGGAGCTTTGCCATCCATAAATGCAAAAGATATTGAGAAGAATATTGTGTTTATTCCTACCCCTAAAGAACAAAGCGCCATTGGTAATTTTTTCCGCCAATTGGACGAAACCATTGCCTTACAGTCGGCAGAGGTCGAAAAACTAAACCAACTCAAAAAAGGGCTGTTGGCGGTGATGTTGGTATAGGGCGGGCGTTCCTGCCCATGATTGAGGCCGTCTGAAAAATTGTGGTAGCGCCCTTACGGAGAAAAAGAATGTTTAATAAAGAAGCTGATTTTGAAAACGCACTGATTGCCTTGCTTGCCACCAAAAGCTGGGAAAAGGAAGTGTTGCTCTATCCCACCGAAGAAGAGTTGATTGCCAACTGGCAGGAGCATTTGAATAAAACCAACCAACATATCGACAAGCTCGATGTGCCGTTGCTTCACACGGAAATGAACCAGATTTTGGAGCAGGTGCAGGCATTGAAAACGCCTTATGCTTTAAACGGCTTTATCAACGGCAAAACGGTGGCAATCAAGCGTGAAAATGAGGCAAGCCGTCATTTCGGCAAGGAAGTGTCGCTGGATATTTTTGACCGTGAGGAAATTTCTGCCGGCAAAAGCCGCTATCAAATTGCCCAGCAGCCCCAATTTACTCCTCGTTCGGATTTATACCCTAAGCAGCGCGGCGATTTGATGTTGTTAATTAATGGGATGCCGATGTTCCATATTGAGTTGAAACGTTCAGGCGTGCCCATCAGCCAAGCGACCAATCAAATTGAGCGATACCATAAGGCGGGCGCGTTTTCGGGCATTTTTAGCCTGGTGCAGGTGTTTGTGGCGATGACGCCGGAAGAATGCCGCTATTTTGCCAATACCGGCGGTCAATTAAATCCGGCGTTTTATTTCCGTTGGGCGGATTTCAATAATGTGTATATGAACGATTGGGATAAGGTGGCGACGCATTTCCTCTCGATTCCGATGGCGCACCAGTTTATCGGCGATTACACCATTGCTGATGCGAAAGACGAGCAGCTGAAAGTGTTGCGCAGCTATCAGTATTATGCGGTCAACAAGATTGCCGACACAGTGGCAAAAACCGATTGGACTTCGGGCAATCAGCGTGGCGGCTATATTTGGCATACCACCGGCTCGGGCAAAACGATGTCGAGTTTTAAATCGGCACAGTTAATCAGCCGCCGCAAAGATGCGGATAAGGTGATTTTCTTGCTCGACCGTATTGAGCTGGGCAAGCAATCGCTGGAGGAATATCAGAATTTTGCCGATAGTAAAGATGATGTACAGGCAACGGAAAACACCGCCATTTTGCTCGCCAAGCTGAAAAGTAAACAAGACCGCGACCGCTTAATCGTTACCTCCATTCAAAAAATGAGTAATATCAAAGCGGAAGAAGGGGTAAATGAGGCTGACATCGAGCAAATCAGTGGCAAACGGCTGGTGTTTATTATTGATGAAGCCCACCGCACTACTTTTGGCGATATGTTGCTCACCATTAAGCACACCTTCCCCAATGCGCTTTTCTTCGGCTTTACCGGCACGCCGATTGAAGAAGAAAACGCTAAGAAAAATTCAACCACTGCCACGGTTTTCGGTAATGAATTGCACCGCTATTCGATTGCAGACGGCATTCGTGATGAAAATGTATTGGGATTTCACCCCTTCCATATCCGAACCTTTAAAGACAGCGATTTACGCAGAGCCGTCGCATTGCAAGAAGCTAAAGCAACAGATGAAAACGAAGTATTTGCCGATGATCAAAAGAAAAAAATCTACAATCAATTTATGAACGATGTGCCGATGGCGGGAGAATATACTTCAGACGGGAAATATCAAAAAGGTATTGAAGATTATGTACCCAATGCGCAATATCAAACGCCGGAACACGTTAATGCCGTCATAGACGATATGCTGGAAAATTGGAAACGCCTCAGCCAAGGCAAAAAATATCATGCCATTTTTGCCACCAGCTCTATTCCCGAAGCGGTCAATTATTATCGCTTAATTAAAGCCAAAATTGCTGAGAAAGTCAGAATTGCTGAGGAAGTCGGAAATTTTGAGGAAGCCAAAAATGCCGAGCTGAAACTGACCGCCCTTTTCGATCCGAATATTCTCAACGATGGGCAAGGCAACGACAAGGAAATATGGATTGCCGAAATTTTGGAAGATTACAACGCCCAGTTCCACACAAGCTTCGACTATGCCACTTATTCCCGATTTAAAACGGATTTGTCGGATAGGTTGTCGCATATCAATGCGTATAAGAGAATCAAGCCCGACGAACAGCTGGATTTGTTGATTGTGGTCGATCAGATGCTGACAGGCTTCGACAGCAAATGGCTCAATACGCTCTATTTAGACAAAATTTTGGATTACGCCAACTTGATTCAGGCGTTTTCCCGTACTAACCGCGTATGCGACAAAACGGATAAGCCTTTTGGTTTAATCCGCTATTACCGCAAGCCGCATACGATGCAACGCAATATTGAGCGAGCCGTAAAACTTTATTCGGGCGACCGTCCTATGGGGCTGTTTGTCGATAATTTAGATAAGGTTATCGACAAAATAAATGTCTGCTTTGCCGATATTGCCGATATTTTCAAATGGGCAGGATTAGAAGATTTTTCAAAAAACCCTGATGATACAACCTCATGCGCAAAGTTTGTCAAACTATTCAATCAGTTCAATGAGCACTTACAAGCTGCTCGGCTCTTGGGCTTTTCTTGGGGAAAATCAAGCTATGATGTGGTACAGGAAGACGACAGCGTGATCACTGCCACACTCAATTTCGATCAAGAGACCTACGATAAACTGCTGGCTCGTTATAAAGATTTGTTTAAAGAAAGTTCAGGCAATGGTGGCGGTAGCGATGATGTGCCATTTGATTTGCGTTCGCACATCAACGAAATCGAAACCGATAAAATTGATCAAAATTATATGAATGCCCGTTTTGAAAAATGGCTTAAAACCATCGGCGGCATAGAAGAAGCTGCTGCACTTGAGGAGCTACACCACTCTTTTGCTACGCTTTCTAAAGAAGATCAAAAATTTGCTGAGTTGTTTTTACACGATGTGCAATCCGGCGATATCAAGCTTGATCCAAATTTAGCATTAAGTGATTACATCACCACGTACAAACAAAAAGATGCCAATGATAAGGTGCTAAAAGTAATTAAAGGTTTAGGGCTAGATGGAGATTTGCTACGTGCACTGTTGGCAAGAAAATATACCAGCGAAAATTTAGACTTAGGCAGACTAAATGACCTAAAAGCTACAGTCGATAGGGAAAAAGCCAAAGTTTATTTTAACGAAGAACGTATATTTTATTTAAATATACGGATTGATGAATTTCTAAGGGAACTAATTACAAGATAGTTATTACCTATTGAAAGATTTTTAAGCATCATCAAATGACGTATTCCTATCTGAATATTAGTCCCCTTACCTACCCAACTACAAAGGCTGAGCCAAATCATTTTCCGTGTTGTAGCTGATAAAATCCTGCTCATGAGGGAAATGGACAACCCTCGCGCGCTGTTGCTGCAGCCAACCTCGGATGCTGCGCATTCCTGAATAAAGGTATGGCACGGTGCTTTGTAGGATTTGCGGTCGGATAAACATCACGCTGTAATGCGGCCTGGCAGAGGTCTCTACATAAAACGCATTGCACAATGGCGTGCGCCGCGCGATGGTTTCAAATTGGGACACCAAATTTTCCGGCATCCGCGGCATATCGCAAGATACGATGAGCAGCCAATCGGCAGTAGCAATTTGTAAATCGTTGGCGGCGGTACACAAGGCGGCCAAAGGGCCGTAATGTTGCCATTGGCGCGCATCGGAGAAAACGTGCGCGCTGCGTTGGGCGTAGGATTCGAGATTGCGGTTGGCACTGATGGCGATATGGCTGACTTGCGGGCGGATTTTTTCGATAACGTGATCTATCAAGGCTTTGTTGTGCCACTGCACCAACCCTTTATCGACACCTCCCATCCGGCTTCCCTGCCCGCCGGCCAATATCAGTGCAAAAATTTTCATTTTGGTAGTCCTTTGCAAAGCAGAGTGCGTAAGTGTTATTCGAGATGTTGTATTTATGGAATAAGTTTTAAGGCTTCAGGCCGTCTAAAACCTGATTTTGTGATTTAATTCACTTAAGATGAATTTTATCATAACATGATTTTACATTAAACCCCTGTTTTTTCTTATCATAACCATACAATTATTTTAGACAGGTTGTTTATAGGCCGAAAGAATGATATTTTTATAAGATTATCGGATTAGTCTTCCTGCGTGCTTTATGCGTTTATTCTCCGGATCTTCAGACGGCCTGAGCCTGTCCTCGCGTTTAAAACTGCTGACTGTGTTATGGGTCGGCTCGGCTTTTTTGTCGATTGCCTTTACCCTGCTGCTTTCTTGGCGTTTGGAAAGCGCGGCCAAAACGATTGAAGATGCGGGCAGCTTGAAAATGCAGGTGTATCGCTTGGCTTATATGGCAAGCGTCCGTACGCCCAATGCTCAAATTGACAACCAAATCAAAGAATTTGAACGTACGCTGGCCAATGTAACGCAAAGCGATGCCATTCATCCGCTGATTCCGTCACAAATGCCGCTGGCTTACGATTTGATCCAATCGATGCTGTTAATTGATTGGGAATCCAACATCAAGCCTTCTTTGCAACATTACGAGCGGCCGACCCAAATCGGCTTATACCGTTTTGCCGGCAATATCGAGCTGTTTTTACAGGCGATGGAAAACGCCAACGAGCAAAATACTTTGTGGCTGCGCCGTTTTCAAATGGCGATGATGTTGATGATTTTAGTGGCTGCCGGCTTGATGATTGTTTGGCATTATTCGTGGATCATCCGGCCGCTGGAAAAATTGCGCGACGGGGTAGAAACCATCAGCGAAGGTCGTTTCGGGGTACAAATCGATACAGACCAAATTCGTGAATTCTCCCAAGTCAGCAAGGGCTTCAACCAAATGAGCCGCCGTCTGAAAACGCTTTATACGGATTTAGAAGGACAGGTTGCCCAACAAACCCAAGACTTGGCCCGGCAAAACCGTGACTTGACCCTGCTCTACCAGACTACGCGCAACCTGCACCAAACCTTTACGCCGCAACAGGCCGCAGAAGAATTTTTGGCTCAGATTCTGCCGGCGTTTTCCGCTTTGGGCGGTACGGTATATCTTTCCGATGAGGAACGGAAACGTTCTGATTTGGCGGCAAGCGTCGGTGAAACCGAAGAAGGAAATCGTGTAGAATTTCCGATCGTTTATCAAGACGAACAACTCGGCGTACTGACCCTATATTTTTCAGACGGCCATATGCCTGATGAGCAAGACGAAAAACTGCTGCATACCTTAAGCGGACAGCTGGGCATTTCCATCGCCAGCAACCGCATGGAACAAGAGCGCCGCCTGCTTGCAGTTTTACAGGAGCGTAACTTGATTGCGCAAGGTTTGCATGACAGCATCGCGCAAGCTTTGACCTTTTTGAATTTGCAGGTACAAATGCTGGAAAGCGCGTTTGCTTCAGACCAACGCGAGCAGGCCGAAGAAAATATCGGCTTCATCAAAGACGGCGTGCAGGAATGCTACGAAGACGTCCGCGAACTTTTGATGAATTTCCGCACCAAAATCAGTAATAAAGATTTTCCCGAAGCGGTAGAATCGCTGCTGGCGCGTTTTGAACGGCAAACTGGTATCCCGGTTGATTTAAAATGGCAGGACGACGGACAGGCATTAAATTATGATGAACACTTGCAAATCATCTTCATCTTGCAGGAAAGCCTGTCCAATATCCGGAAACACGCGCGTGCGCAACATGTCAGCGTCGAAATTGCCAACCACGGCGATTTTGTCATGACGATTCGGGACGACGGCGCAGGCTTTAATAAAGAACATCTATCAAACCGGCCTTCAGGCGAACATGTCGGCTTGGGCATTATGCAGGAACGGGCCCAACGGATTAACGCAGAATTGGCCATTACATCGCAGATTGGGCAAGGTACGGCGGTTATGCTGACTTTGCCGCAACAAATGAGAACAGCATCATGACGATTAAAATTACCCTTATTGACGACCACACCCTATTTCGCAGCGGCATCAAAGCCCTGCTCTCCCGCCAGCCCGATTTTGAAGTCGTCGGCGAAGCTTCAGACGGCCTGGCCGGCGTAAAAATGGTCGAACAGCTTAAGCCTGACGTAGTTTTGTTGGACTTGGATATGCCGGTCATGAACGGCCGCGAAGCACTGGCTCAAATTTTGAGCATCAATCCACAACTGACCGTCATCATGCTGACCGTTTCCGAAGACAGCGACGACTTGACCGAATGTATGCGTATGGGTGCAAAAGGCTTTTTGCTGAAAAACATCAACGCCGACTTCCTCTTGGAAAGCATTCGCAAAGCCGTCGATGGCGACAATGTCTTCTCTCCAGAAATGACCAGCCGCTTGGTGCAATCGCTGATTTCCCCTTCTCCTTCACGCTCCGACCACCTGCTGGCGCAGCTGACCCCGCGCGAAATGGAAATCTTGGGCTACCTTGCCGCCGGACACAGCAATAAAATCATTGCCCGCCATTTAAACTTGGCTGAGTCAACCGTCAAAGTGCATGTGCAGAACCTATTGCGCAAGCTGAATCTAAGCAGCCGCGTCCAAGCTGCGGTTTATGCGGTGCAACACAAAGTACCGCAACCGGTATTGTCTTAAAAAGGCCGTCTGAAACCTTCTTTTTAAAAGGTTTCAGGAAAAGCGTTTATTCGCTATAATCACGCCGATTTATATGCAGGGTTGTCTGATTTTTTCAGACGGCCTTTTTATTTGATTTCTCACTGATTTAAAACAACATGTCCGAAAACATTCCAGAAAATACACCCGAAAATACCGTTCCTGAAGAACACAAACGCAGCATCCGCAGTTTCGTCTTGCGTCAAGGCCATATGACCGCTGCCCAACAGCGCGCCATCGATACAATGTGGCCGCAATTTGGTGTGGACTTCCAAGAAGCTCCTTTGGATTTGAACCGCGCATTCGGCCGGGATAATCCTAAAGTTTTGGAAATCGGTTTCGGTATGGGCGTCGCGACAGTGGAAATCGCCAAACGTCTGCCCGATACCGACTTTTTAGCAATTGATGTTCACGGCCCGGGCGTCGGCAATATCTTGAAGCTGATTGAGGAAGAACACATTTCCAATATCCGCGTAATGCGTCATGATGCGGTGGAAGTAGTGGAAAAGATGCTGGAAGACGGTTCTTTAGACGGCATTCATATTTTCTTCCCTGACCCTTGGCACAAAAAACGTCACAATAAACGCCGCTTGGTACAAGTGCCGTTTGTTGAAAAGCTGCTGCCCAAACTCAAAAGCGGCGGCTATGTCCATATGGCGACCGACTGGGAAGAATACGCCGTGCAAATGCTGGAGGTTTTGAGCAGTTTCGACGCTTTGCAAAACACGGCTGCCGATTACGCCCCTACGCCCGATTATCGTCCTGAAACCAAATTTGAAGCCCGAGGCAAACGATTGGGTCATGGCGTTTGGGACTTGGTGTTCCGTAAAAAATAAAGCCGAACATAAAACACAAGGCCGTCTGAAATTTTTCAGACGGCCTTTTATCTTACTGATTAAGCCAAGAAAAGTTTATAAGCCGGATTATCGGTTTCTTCTTTATAAACATAACCCAAGCTCTCCAAGAAGTCGGCAAAGGCTTCATTGTCGCTTTCAGGTACATCGATACCGACCAAAATACGGCCGTAGTCCGCACCATGATTGCGATAATGGAACAAAGTAATATTCCATTCGGCGCGCATATGGTTCAAGAAGCGGGACAATGCGCCGGGACGCTCCGGAAATTCAAAGCTGACCAAGCGTTCGCTGGATACTTTTTCCGTACGTCCGCCGACCATGTAACGGATATGGATTTTGGCGATTTCGTCATTGGTCAGATCGACATTGGGCAAACCTGCGTCAGCCAGTTGTTTGCTGATGACGGCCAAGTCTTGCGCACCGGCGGTTTGCAAGCCGACAAAAATATGCGCATTTTTATCGCTGCCGTAGCGATAGTTGAACTCAGTAATGTTCCGGCTTCCCAGCAAATTGATAAACTTCAGGAAGCTGCCCTTTTCTTCGGGAATGGTAACGGCGAAAATACCTTCGTTGCCCTCGCCCAGCTCACTGCGCTCCGAAACGTGGCGTAAGCGGTGGAAGTTCATATTGGCGCCACTGGTGACGGCAACCAAATTTTGACCTTGGATATTGTTTTTCGCAACGTAAGCCTTCAGGCCGGCAAGAGCCAATGCGCCCGCAGGCTCAGTAATGCTACGCGTATCGTCAAAAATATCTTTAATCGCGCCGCACAACATATCCGTATTGACCGTAATAATTTCGTCCAACAGCTCTTTACACAGGCGGAAGGTTTCCTCGCCCACCACTTTAACCGCCGTGCCGTCTGAAAACAGGCCGACATCTTTCAAATGTACGATTTTCCCTGCCTCAACCGATTGCTTCATACAGCAAGAATCATCAGTTTGCACGCCAATCACTTTAATTTCAGGACAAACTTGTTTGATAAACGCCGCTACGCCTGCTGCCAAGCCGCCTCCACCAATCGGAACAAAAATCGCATTGATATTGCGGTGTTGACGGAGGATTTCCATGCCGATGGTTCCCTGGCCGGCAATCACATCCGGATCATCAAAAGGCGCAATATAAGTCAGCTTTTCCTTTTCGGCCAACTCCATCGCATAATCATAGGCATCATTGTAAGACACGCCTTTCAATACCACTTCGCCGCCACGGCTCTTTACCGCGTCAATTTTGATTTTAGGCGTTGTTTCCGGCATCACGATGACGGCGCGGCAACCCAAATACTGCGCCGATAAAGCCACACCCTGCGCATGGTTGCCCGCGCTGGCAGCAATCACGCCGCAATCCAAAGCTTCTTTCGGCAGCTTCGCCATTTTGTTGTACGCACCGCGGATTTTGAACGAAAACACCGGCTGCAAATCTTCACGTTTGAGCAAAACCTGATTGTTCAGACGGCCTGACAGACTGCGTGCCAAATCCAAAGGCGTTTCTACGGCTACATCATAAACGGAAGCGGTCAAAATACGGGTCAGATAATCGGAAAGAGGAAGAGGATGGTTCATGGTATTCAGTGTTCGAAAATAAATTGTCATTCGGCCGAATCGGCCTGAGGAAAAAGTTAAAACCATACCCCTGAGGCCGTCTGAAGGCAAGAAAAATCTTAGCAAAGCCTGAATGAAACGGTATAATGTCCGCTTACTATCTATTTAGTATGCCAAACTGTTTACTCGATAACAGTATCCACCCATATTCAAATTTACAAACAATGATGAAAAAAACGCTACTTAGCTTAATTTTTGCTGCCCTCCTGAATACCCACGCCCTTGCCGCCGACCCGGTTGCCTCCGCACCTGCCGTACAAGGCGAGGCACAGCCGCAGCCATTGTTGCACAGCATCAACAGTCCGACAACGCCTCCGGAAATCGCGGCAACCGCCTACATCGTTACCGACCTGCACAGCAAGCAAACCTTGGCATCCAACAATGCCGACGCGCCTATCGAACCTGCCGCGTTGACGCAAATGATGACTGCCTACCTTGCCTTTAAAGCATTAGAAAACGGTACACTTGAAGCAAGCCAAATGCTGACCGTTTCCAATGCCGCATGGAAAGTCGAAGGTTCGCGTATGTTCCTCGACCCAAAAGTGCCTGTCAGCGTCAGCTCCTTAATTAAGGGGACAACCATCCAATCGGCCAACGATGCCGCCATCACCCTTGCAGAAGCCATCGGTAACGGCTCTATCGATGAATTCGTCAAACAAATGAATGAAGAAGCCAAACGCTTGGGCATGAAGCACACCCACTTCAACAACCCGACCGGCATTTCTTCTAACGGCCATGTTTCAACCGTTGGCGACTTGGCCATTTTGGCAGCCGCGCTGATCAACGACTATCCGAAATACTATCCTTTGTTTGCAAATAAATCTTTCAAATACAATAATATCGAGCAGCCCAACCGCAATCTTCTGCTCTATCGCGACAGCAGTATCGACGGTTTGAAAACCGGCTATTCTGAAGGAGCAGGCTATCATCTTGCTGCTTCCAGCAAACGTAACAACCGCCGTATTGTTTCCATCCTTGCCGGTGCCGAATCCACCGAAGCGCGCGCAAGCGAAAGCAGCAAACTGCTCAACTGGTCATTGCAGGCATTTGATACGCCTAAACTTTACAACGGCGGAGAAGTGATTTCCCAAGTCAAAGTTTACAAAGGCAGCACCAAAGCCGTAGACATCGGTTTCTTGGACGATGTTTACATTACCATTCCCCACGATACCGGCAAAAACGTCAAACCAATCTTAGAAACGCTTCAGCCCGTCCTCGCCCCGATTGAAAAAGGTCAAGTATTGGGCAAACTGAAAGTCATGAAAGACGGCAAAATCATTGCCGAAAAAGACGTCGTCGCCCTAACCGGCGTGGAAGAAGGCAGCTGGTTGCGCCGTATGTGGGACGCGATTGTGTTGTGGTTTAAAGGTTTATTCAGTTAAACAATCAACCATAACAAAATAAGCCACAAAAAGGCCGTCTGAAACCTGTTTGCCAGATTTCAGACGGCCTTTATTCAGCCTAAAAGACAGCTAATTAGATAATTCCAGCGTTGGCGGTAGATGCTGTGTCATCGTGAACATCAACCGTATCGACAGACGAGTAGCTCATGCGGTCAGTATGCGTATTGACGTCTGACAAATTACTGATATTGTCATTACCTGACAACCTACCCATCAACTCTTGCAGGCTCAATGTGCCTTCATCGAAACGGAAGGTATCAATCACGGCATTGTTAGTGTTACCGGAAAAGAATTGGTCATTGATGGTAATGCTGTCCCCTTCTGATCCCTTAACGGTAATTTTCCAATCGATATTGCCTCGAACATCAGTGATGGCATCAATATGCAGGTCATTAACAGAGATATTTTGGCCAAATTGCAGTGCATTATGTTCGCCCACATTATCGGTAATCGTATCCTTACCTTCTCCAAGGCTGAAAACATAAGTATCGGCACCCTTACCGCCTACCAAGTAATCGGTTCCTTGTCCGCCAAATAAAACATCGTTGCCATCGCCGCCATTCAAACGGTCATTGCCACTTTCACCCCATAAAGTATCGTTGCCGTTACCTCCATGTATAGAATCATTACCCATACCGCCATTGAGACGATCGTTTCCATCATAGCCAAAAATAATGTCATTACCTGAATCACCGTTAATCGTATCATTGCCCAAACCGCCTCTGATACGGTCATTGCCATCGCCGCCGCTGACAAGAGCATGGCTGCTGTCTGTAATTGTGATGATATTATCAGCACCTAAATGATTCGCAGCTTGGGTAAGACTGTGATCATCTATTTCCGCTACATTTTTTGCAGAAGTATTTTCTGCTACCGAAAGGCTATGATTATTTTCGATGGTTAATGTAGTCTCGTTTACAGGCTCCGGAATATTGCCTTCTTTAGGATTACGGGTTTTGGTAATCTCTTGGTCGGAAAGATTATTCACAATAGTGTTATTTTCAATTTTGATATTGTTGAGTTCTCCCAAAATATCTTTTTCGGGAGTAGCATAATCCCTGCCTTCTTCCAAATCGATAGAACCTTTAACACGACCATATGTGTCGGCATTAGTCCCGTTGTTTACCAGTAAGTTATCGTGAACGGAAATACCCGTATCATTGAAATCAAAATTATGGCTGTTTTTGAATACAGTGTTTAAGCGTACGCCACCCCAATTGGCATTATCTTTAATAAGGTTATTGGCTACTTCATGACCTTTGCCGCCAAAGATACCAATACCTGCCGCACGCCAGCCTAATTCAACGGTATTGTTTAAAAAGTGGTTATTTTCAGCAACATGGGCATTGGTATTCTCATGATGACTTGACCATGTTGCTAAGCCATCATCACCATTGCCACGGATATTGGAATTGATAACAGTGGAATTGCTGGTACCTTGTGCAAAGTTAACGCCGTCTGCAAAGTTGTTGCGAATAGTGGCATTGGAGATAGTCAAACCATCAGTGTAATTTAAAGGTTTGTTTTTAGAATAATCCCCAATCCATACGCCAGCTTCAAAATGTTCAATTTTGATATCGTGAATAGAAGAGCCAGTACCTAAAGTGCCGGATATCCCTTTATAATTGGCTTTCTCATCATGTCTTGAATTTAGATTTGAATCCATAGAGAGATTGCCCAAATCTATATCTTTACTACCGGGTTCAAAAGTAATACCACCGCCACCGCTCGCATAACCCTTATCATCGTATTTAGCAGCTTCAGTATTCAAAAAATGTAACTTAGTGTGCCATTGCCCTGCACCGGTAATCTTAATACCATCAGGAACATAAAGGGAAATCGGTCGTGAAAAATCAAATTGACCTTCAGGAATGTAAACAGATTTTTTAGACGCTTTTGCAGATTCAATCGCAGCTATGAATGCTTGGTAATCATCCGAGCCGTCATTGGCGACTGCGCCGAAATCAGTAATGCTGACACTGTTTTCAGGCTGTCTAATGGCGTCCGGTGCCTTTTCCAAATCAACCAAGTCAATGCCTACGGGCGTGCTGTCGATATTAGTGATTGTAACCTTATCCCCTACCTTGATATTGGCCTCTTTAAATAATTGGCTGACTTCGTCAAATTGGAAGCGGGCAAGCCTATCTGCCGCAGGCGTATCATGAACTTTAATATCATCATTCGGATGATATGTATAGTTATCCAAATATTGCCAGTTAGATTTGGAAGACAAATCCAAAGTACCGATCACTGTATTATTGACTTTGACTTCTACTTTACCGCTTTCACCGTCAGGAACGGTATAACGGATGGTTACGGCATTGGCATCTGCTTGTGCAATAAATGACACAGATGCATTAGTAGGCAAATCAACATATGCCTGACCGCTTGCTTCACGGGCAGTTGCGCGTTCTGCCTCTGAAGAAGAGGCATTTTTAACAACGCCGTTTTTCAGTTCACTTTGTTCTGCCTCATAAGTCGTATAGCCAAGTTTGGCACCATATTGAGAGGCATTGGGTACTGCTGTTTTAATGTTTACCATTTAATATATTCCTTCAAAAATGTCGTAATATTGAATTATTCTTTTGTAAAATGCTTTTATTAGTCATAATTTTGGCATAAAAGTTCAATATACTATTGTTTAATTTTGAAAAGAAAATGCCGTCTGAAAATATAGAAATTTTCAGACGGCATCTCAATGCCTTATTAGATTGTTGATAAAGATTTAAGCCAAACCTTTTTTCTCCAGATAGCTTTCGTAATCGCCCAAGTAGTGTTCATATCCGCCTTTGCCATCCAATTCGATGATTTGGGTAGCCAATGAAGATACAAACTGACGGTCATGCGATACAAAAATCAGCGTGCCGTTGTATTTTTCTAGTGCCATGTTCAAGGATTCGATGCTTTCCATGTCCATGTGGTTGGTCGGTTCATCCATGACTAAGACATTGGGTTTCAACAGCAACAGTTTGCCGTAAAGCATACGGCCTTTTTCGCCACCGGAGAGAACCTTCACTTTTTTCACAACATCGTTGCTGCCAAAGAGCAAGCGGCCCAAAGTGCCGCGGATGACTTGCTCGTCATCGCCTTCCTGACCCCATTGGCGCATCCATTCGCTCAGGTCCATATCGACGTCGAAGTCGTTTTCATGGTCTTGCGGATAGTAGCCGACACTGGCTTTTTCCGCCCATTTGATGGTGCCTTCGTCCGGCAGCAGGCCGCCTGAATATTCGGGGTTGTACGCACCTGCCAAGAGTTTCAGCAAGGTAGATTTACCCGCGCCGTTCGGGCCGATGATGGCAAGGCGTTGGCCTGCTTCAAGGATGAAGTTCAGGTTTTTAAACAACTGGGTTTCAAAGCGTTTGGCCAGTTTTTCAACTTCCACAGCCTGACGGTGCAATTTGGCTTTTTCGTCGGCTTCAAAACGAATATACGGGTTTTGACGGGTAGAAGGTTTGACTTCGACCATTTCCGATTTGATTTTGTCTGCCTGCTTCAGACGGCTGGTTGCCTGACGGGCTTTGGATTTGTTCGCAGAGAAGCGTGCAACGAACTCTTGCAGCTCTTGCAGTTTCTCTTTGGCTTTGGCGTTGTCTTTCAGGGCGCGCTCACGCGATTGGGCGGAAGCAAGCATATAGTCGTCGTAGTTGCCCGGATAGATGGTGATGGTGTTGTAGTCCAAATCCGCCATATGGGTGCAGACTTCGTTCAAAAAGTGACGGTCGTGCGAGATGATAATCATGGTGGAGTCGTACTGGTTCAACACGCCTTCCAACCAGCGGATGGTATTAATGTCCAAGTTATTGGTCGGTTCGTCCAAAAGCAATACATCTGGCTTGGAGAACAGGGCTTGCGCCAGCAATACGCGCAGCTTGAAGCCCGGGGCGACTTCTGCCATGGTCGCATTGTGCAAATCTTCGGAAATGCCCACGCCGCTCAACAATTCGGCAGCGCGTGCTTCGGCAGTGTAGCCGTCGTATTCGGCAAACTTAGCTTCCAGTTCGGCGGCTTTCATGTAGTCGTCTTCGGTAGCTTCGGGGTTGGCGTAAATCGCATCACGCTCGGTCATCGCCGCCCACATTTCGGTATGGCCCATCATCACTACGTCCAGCACGCGCATGTCTTCGTAGGCAAACTGGTCTTGGCGCAATTTACCCAAACGCACGCCGTTTTCAATCGCTACTTCGCCGGCAGTCTGTTCCAAATCGCCGCCGAGGATTTTCATGAAGGTGGACTTGCCTGAGCCGTTGGCGCCGATCAAGCCGTAACGGTTGCCTTCGCCAAATTTGACGGATACGTTTTCAAACAGCGGCTTTGCGCCGAACTGCATGGTGATGCCGTTGGTAGAAATCATTATTCGTAAAACCTTTATAAATAGAATGTTATAATCGGACGCGATTGTAGCATATTTTTGCAAAGACCTCAGGATTGAGGCCATAGCAAGTGTGCCCAATGCCTATGCAAGATAAAAACAGACAGCGCTTCACGCAAAAATGCGTTGTAGGCAGCATTTCAGGCCGTCTGAAACGGAGAAACAATATGGAAACGCACAAAATCTATTACGCCGTGATTATTTTGGTATGCGCCGCTTCCATGCTGCTCAGCCCGTTTTTCTATATCCGCCGCACACGATCTGGCGCTGAATTACGACGTGCGCCCAGACAGTGGAAGCCCATCCTCTTCGCCAACATCATCATGATTGCGGCTTTGCTTGTTTGGTGGAAATGGTTTTAAGGAAAAATAAAAATGAACAAAATTTGGATCAGTACATTACTACTCACTTTGACAACTGCAATTTCCGCCGCGCCTATTTTTGAATGTACCGATTCTGCCGGCCGCAAAGTCTATACCCAAGCCGGCGGCAAAAACTGCAAAGCCAGCAATATCGGCAAACCGTCCGTCTATACTTCTGCGCCTGTTTCAACACCGGCAACGCCGATTTCCCCAAGCAAAACCGAGCAAGCGGAAGAAGCTGTCGCCCCGGTCAATCCGGCTGACGTCGGCGCAGCCAAGCGTGCTTTGGATACCGCCAAGAAAAACTTGGAAGAAGGCAAAAAAGTGCGTTATGGCAATGAACGCAACTATGCCCGCTATCTCGAACGGATCAAGGGTTTGGAAAAAGCCGTCCGCTCGGCTCAGGAAAACTATGACGCGGCGCAACACCAGCCTGCATCTCAAGATCCTGTTGCCTATTGATCCTTACCACACCAGCAAGGCCGTCTGAAATTTGGTTTTCAGACGGCCTTTTCATGTCTTCAATATAACAAAATCGTCTTTATACCAAACAAAGCATTCTTTCCAGTTTTCAGACTGCCTTGTTAAAGTAAGCGTGTATTAAATTCTGACGGTTGCCATTATGTTGTTACTCAAAACGCCTTCTGTATTGCCGGGTTTCAAGCTCAGTTTGGGTTTGACGGTTTTATGCCTGTCGCTTTTGGTGGTTTTGCCGTTTGCGATGATGGCGGCCAAAGCAGCAGAAATCGGCTGGAGCGGATTTTGGAACACGATTACCGAACCCAATGTCTTGGCGGCCGTCTGGCTGAGCTTGCGGATGTCGTTTTATGCGATGTTAACCAATATCGTGTTCGGCACGTTGGTCGCCTGGGTATTGGTGCGCTATGAATTTCCGGGCAAAGGGTTGGTAAACGCTTTGGTCGATTTGCCGTTTGCGCTGCCGACAGCGGTAACAGGCATTGCGTTGGCAACCCTGTATGCGCCCAATGGCTGGATAGGCCGTTTTTTCGAGCCTTTGGGTATCAAAATCGCCTTTACGCCCATCGGTATTTGGATTGCGCTGATTGTCGTCAGCCTGCCCTTTATCGTCCGCGCCGTACAACCGGTATTGGAAGAATTGTCGGGCGAGTATGAAGAAGCAGCGGCAACTTTGGGCGCAAGCCGTTGGACTACGTTCCGCCGTGTTCTCTTGCCTGAAATCACACCGGCCTTGTTGACCGGTGCAGGCATGATGTTTGCCCGCTCTACCGGCGAATACGGCTCGGTCATTTTCATCGCGGGCAATATTCCGATGGTGTCTGAAATCCTGCCCTTGATTATTACCGGCAAACTGGAGCAATACGATGCTCAGGGCGCGTCTGCCGTTGCTCTGTTTATGCTGATGATTTCGTTTGTCATCCTGCTGATTTTAAACATTATGCAATGGACTTTGAGCCGCCGTGCCGGAGCGAAGGTTTAACAAACAATAGGCCGTCTGAAACATCAAGCAAACATTTTTTAGACGGCCTAAACGGATACAAGAATAAATAGAGACTTCACTAACATGAAAACCCATTCTACCAATCCAAACCTGAGCGAACCGCGTTGGCTGCGCGTATTGCTGACTGCTACCGCCTTGGGCTTTCTGCTGCTGATGCTGGTCGTGCCTTTGGTTGCCGTATTCTACGAGGCCTTAAAAGGCGGTTGGGATTTATACCTGCAATCCTTGACCGATCCCGAAGCATGGTCTGCCATCAAATTAACCCTGATTACCGCTCTGATTGTTGTTCCTATCAATGCCGTATTGGGTGTGGCGATGGCGTGGCTGTTGACCCGTTTCGACTTTCGCGGCAAGCAGTTGCTGACCACCCTGCTCGATTTGCCGTTTTCCGTATCGCCCGTGGTGGCCGGTTTGATGTTCGTCTTATTGTTCGGCACGCATACGGCATTGGGCGGCTGGCTTGAAGCGCAAGGCATACAGATTATCTTCGCCATCCCCGGCATTATTTTGGCGACGCTGTTCGTTACCTTCCCCTTTGTCGCGCGCGAAATCATTCCTTTAATGCAGGCGCAGGGCGACAGCGAAGAACAGGCCGCGCTAATACTCGGCGCAAGCGGCTGGCAGATGTTTTGGCGCGTTACCCTACCCAACATCAAATGGGCGCTGCTCTACGGCATCATCCTCACCAACGCCCGCGCGATGGGCGAATTCGGCGCGGTCAGCGTGGTATCGGGACACATCCGCGGCGAAACCAACACCATCCCGCTTTTGGTTGAAATCTTCTACAACGAATACAACTTCACCGGCGCATTCGCCCTCTCCGGCGTATTGGCACTTTTAGCCTTGGCCACATTGCTGGTGCAAAACATCATCACAAAATTACAAGACAAAAAACTCGCCGCCGCTGAAAGGAACGCAGCATGAGCATTACTATTCAAAATCTAAACAAACACTTCGGAGCGTTCCACGCGCTGAAAAACATCAACCTCAACGTCCCCACCGGCAAACTCGTTTCCCTGCTCGGCCCATCCGGCTGCGGCAAAACCACGCTCCTGCGCATTATCGCCGGACTGGAAAACGCCGATGGCGGCCAAATTCTCTTTGACGGCCAAGACGTAACCGCCAAGCATGTGCGCGAGCGCAAAGTCGGCTTCGTATTCCAACACTACGCCCTCTTCCGCCACATGAACGTGTTTGACAACGTCGCCTTCGGTTTGACCGTATTGCCCAAGTCCGAACGCCCGTCCAAAGAACAAATCCGCGCCAAAGTCGAAGAATTGCTCAAACTCGTGCAGCTTTCCCAACTCGCCAAATCCTATCCGCACCAGCTCTCCGGCGGCCAACGCCAACGCATCGCCCTCGCCCGCGCCCTCGCCGTCGAACCCAAACTTCTGCTCTTGGACGAACCCTTCGGCGCGCTGGATGCCAAAGTGCGCAAAGAATTGCGCACCTGGCTGCGCGACATCCATCACAACCTAGGCGTAACCAGCATTCTGGTGACGCACGACCAAGAAGAAGCCCTTGAAGTTTCCGACGAAATCGTCGTCATGAACCACGGCAAAATCGAGCAAACCGGCAGTGCCGAAGCCATTTACCGCAAACCTGAAAACGCCTTCGTTACCGAATTTCTCGGCGAAACCGACGCCTTCGAAGGCAGAATCGAAAAAGGCATCTGGCATTACAACGGCTTCGCGTGGAAATTGGACACGCACTACAAATGGCAGGAACAAACCGCTATCGGCTACATCCGTCCGCACGAATGGCAGCTTGCCGCCGAAAACGAAACCCCGATGATCCGCGCCAAAATCGAAAAAATCCACGCCGTCGGCGCATTGACGCATATTGTGGTAAAACACGACAAACAAGACGTGCATATCACGCTGGCAGGCAGCGATGCCGCGCGTTACCAAATCGCCGAAGGCAAAGAATTGAGGCTGATTCCGAAACAGGTTTATGTCTTTTCTCAAAACGAGCTGATTGAATATTCGATTTGAGACTAAAGCATAAGGCCGTCTGAAAATCTGCTTTCAGACGGCCTTTCATCTTATTTAAACCTGCCAATCAATCGGCTCTAAACCATGTGCCTGCAAATAAGCGTTTGCCTGCGAAAAATGTTTGCAGCCAAAAAAGCCGCGATATGCCGATAAAGGCGAAGGGTGCGGCGCGGTCAGCACCAAATGGCGATTGCGGTCGATAAACGCGCCTTTCTTCTGCGCATGGCTGCCCCACAGCATAAAGACTAAATGCTCGCGTTCCTTATCCAATTGTCGGATGACTTCATCGGTAAACGCCTCCCAGCCAAAAGTCGCATGGGAATGCGCTGAACCGGCACGGACAGTCAATACCGTGTTCAACAGCAACACGCCCTGTTCCGCCCAATGCTGCAAATAGCCGTGTTGCGGAATCTGAAAACCCTCAATATCCGTCGCCAACTCTTTATAAATATTGACCAGCGACGGCGGCACCGCAATTTCAGGCTGGACGGAAAACGCCAAACCATGCGCCTGACCCGCACCGTGATACGGGTCTTGCCCTAAAATCACTACCTTTACATTTCCGAATTCAGTCGTCCGAAAGGCATTGAATACATCGCGCTCGGGCGGATAAACGGTTATCCCCGCCTGCCTTTCATGGCGCACCTTCTCCAAAATCGTTTGAAAATACGCCTTTTCTTTTTCCGCACCAATTGCCTCGTGCCAAGTCTGCATTATTTGCCGCTCCGTATTTGAATGGGCTTATTATAAAGGATATGCCGCATAACGATATGGTTTGTTGTCGCCGCAGGACTGAAGATTATCGACAGCAACAAACCTAAAGCGTCATAATAGCGTTCTGACTCAGGCCGTCTGAAAACCCAATACGGCTTTTCAGACGGCCTTTTTATATCGTTCGATTTTTATATGAATACACAAACCATCAAAACCTATCTTGTCGGCGGCGCTGTCCGCGACCATCTTTTAGGCCTGCCCGTCAAAGACCGCGACTGGGTAGTCGTCGGTGCAGATGCGCAAACCATGTTGGCTCAAGGCTATCAACCTGTTGGCAAGGATTTTCCCGTCTTTCTCCACCCGGACAGCCACGAAGAATACGCCCTCGCCCGTACCGAGCGTAAAACTGCCAAAGGCTATGCCGGATTCAGTTTTCATGCCGATAAAGACGTTACGCTGGAACAAGACCTAATGCGCCGCGACCTGACCATCAATTCCATGGCTCAGGATTCAGACGGCACGATCATCGATCCTTTTGGCGGACAACAAGATTTGGCGGCCGGCATCCTGCGCCACGTTTCGCCTGCCTTTGCCGAAGACCCTGTGCGGATTTTGCGTATCGCCCGTTTTGCCGCGCGTTATGGTTTTCAAATTGCCGATGAAACCATGTCGCTGATGCGGCAAATGGTAGAAAACGGCGAAGCGGATGCCTTGGTTGCCGAACGTGTCTGGCAGGAATTGGCCAAAGGCTTGATGGAGAAAAATCCGCGCCGAATGATTGAAGTTTTGCGCGAATGCGGCGCACTCAAAGTTTTACTGCCAGAAGTCGATGCCCTTTTCGGCGTACCGCAACGCGCCGACTATCATCCCGAAATCGACAGCGGTATTCATACGCTGATGGTTGTACAACGAGCCGCCGAGATGAACCTGTCCCTCGCTGAACGCTATGCTGCCTTATTGCACGACTTGGGCAAGGCAAAAACACCGGCCGATATACTGCCGAAACACTACGGACACGACCTTAACGGCGTCGAACCCGTCCGCGAAGTCAATCAACGCCTGCGCGCGCCCAAACACTGCGCCGAGCTTGCCGAACTCGTCTGCCGTTGGCACATCATGCTCCATCAAGTCGGGCAGTTCAAAAGTAAAACTATTTTGAATGTTTTGAAAAAAACCGACGCATTCCGCCGCCCCGAACGTTTTCAGACGGCCTTAAACGTCTGCGTGGCCGACAAACAAGGCCGTCTGAATCTTGAAAACACGCCTTATCCGCAACGTGAACACTGGCTGGCCTTACTTGAGGCCGCCAATCAAGTAGATGCAGGCAAAATTGCCGCCGAGTGCCGCGCACAAGGCAAAGCCCATTTAATTGCCGAACAAATCGATCATGCCCGCTTGGCGCAAATTAGGCCGCTGCAAAAAGCGTATCAGGCTGAAAAAATAGGAGGCTATTGATGGCATCTTCGCGTTATAAAATCGAACGCATGCCCGACGGCATTGCCGTATCTGCTCGTGTTGTACATGACTCGCAGGAAATCGGTTTTACCGCGGTATTTCTTATGTTTTCCTTTGTTCTTACATGCATCGCGCCGTTTTACCTTGAAGAGCACTATTTCACTAATTTAGAAGCCATTCTCATCCCTTTACTTTTTACTTTCTACTTAGTCGGTTCACTTGTTTACGGCCTTCTTTGGCAACTTTTCGGACGTGAAAACATCAAGATCCGTAACCATACGCTGTCTCATGGTTATACCTTGTTTTCCATTGGGCGTTGGCGTAGTTTCCCGTTGTCAGAAATCTCCGAATGGCATTCTCGTGACCATATTCCCCAAGCTCCTGTTGCACAAGGAAGGAAACAGAGGTTGCCAAACGAAAACCTCTACCAAAATGGTATGAAACGAAAAATTCACAATGTCCCCAATATTTTACGTATCCAAAAATGTGTACAAGGTGCATGGTCTTTCGATTATCAGGGAAAAACCATACGTATCGGCGATTTTTTTGATAGCCGCGATTTTCAGGCAGTCAATATTGAATTGAACAGATTTATCCCCACATTCGCCAAAGCCCGTCAACTTAAAGACGCCCTTTGAAACAGCCGACACGATATCCGCTATAATCCGCACCTTAACCATCTTATTTCAACAATAAAATCATGACTATCCAGACCAATTTACTTCACGAAAAAATCAGCAATAAAGATTATCAACGCCTCATTGTCAAACACAGCGAATCTTTCAGCGACGGCGAAATCTGCCTATTGAATGAGATTTTGGAAAAATTTGAATTTGATGTCGTACAGGAACAAGCATTGGCGCAAGCTGTGATGCAGCAGGTGCGCTTCGATCCAAACGACTACCATATCGACAGCGACGATGAAGA